>JAHELA010000016.1 GCA_024644425.1 Nitrosomonadaceae bacterium | reverse complement strand
CGGAATAGATAAGGCATGTATGCCATTTTCTATGCCTAATCCATTTGAAAGCGAACATGGGTTAGGTTCTTCTCGTGGAGTAATTTCTTATCGAGTGCCACAAGCACTTTATCAAGCATGGTGCATAAAACAGCTATTAAAGGGAATTCAAAATCCACGTGTACTAGAAATTGGAGCAGGGTTGGGTCGTACATCGTTTTATGCAAATGAGCTAGGGATAAAAGATTACACGATTGTCGATCTCCCAATTACTACTGTTGCGCAGGCGTATTTTTTGGGGAGAGCGCTTGGTGAAGAAAATATTTGCTTGGGTGGCGAACAATTTGATGGCGATCAAAATGGGGTTAAGATAGTTGTACCAGAAATTTTTTTAGCTGAAGATAAAACATATGATCTAATCTTAAATGCTGACAGTTTAACAGAGATGGACTTTGATGTAGCTCAGTCTTATTGGAACAAAATTAAAGTATCTACGAATGTTTTTCTGTCAATAAACCATGAAGCAAATAAATTCCGTGTTAGAGATTTATTTGTTGAGGATTTAAATAGTTTAATTGTGCATAGGGGAGTATATTGGATGCGAAAAGGCTATGTTGAAGAGTTGGTCCGAATACCTGCTTCTTAACTGACACTTTTTGTCTCAAATTAAATCTTGCTAGAAGTATTTAGGGGATATATAAATTACAAGCTATAGTACATATCAAACTCAACCGGATGTGTTGTCATACGTATGCGTGTAATTTCTTCCATTTTTAGATCAATGTAGGCATTAATCATGTCATTTGAAAACACATCTCCACGGATAAGAAAATCGCGATCCTTGTCAAGATTAGTAAGTGCTTCGTCAAGTGAAGCGCAGGAATTTGAAACTTTAGCTGCTTCCTCAGGAGGTAAATCATAAAGATTTTTATCCATGGGGTCGCCCGGATGAATCTTATTCTGGATACCATCCAATCCAGCCATCATTAATGCCGAGAACGTTAGATAGGGGTTGGCAGCGGGATCAGGGAATCGTGTCTCGACACGGCGTTCTTTAGGATTATTGGTATGTGGAATGCGCACAGCGGCAGAGCGATTACTTACCGAGTAAGCAAGGTTGCTGGGGGCTTCATAACCAGGAATTAATCGCCTGTAGGAATTTGTGGTTGGATTAGTAATAGCGTTTAGAGCCTTAGCGTGCTTGATGATACCGCCTATGTAAAACAAAGCCATTTCAGACAACCCCGCATAACTATTTCCAGAAAATAGATTCTGACCATTCTTCCAAATCGACTGATGTACATGCATTCCAGAACCGTTGTCACCAACAATGGGCTTAGGCATAAATGTCGCTGTTTTGCCATAAGAATGAGCAACGTTATGCACTACATACTTGAGTATCTGAGTCCAGTCCGCTCGTTTCACTAGGCTGCTAAATCTAGTACCTATTTCACATTGACCAGCAGTAGCGACTTCATGGTGGTGGACTTCTACTTTTACACCCATTTCTTCAAGTGCAAGACACATTGCTGAACGGATGTCCTGTAGAGAGTCAACAGGAGGCACTGGAAAATAACCGCTTTTTATCATGGGGCGGTGGCCAATATTGCCGCTTTCATACTTTTCAAGCGAGCTCCATGCAGCTTCCCCTGATTCAATTTTAACCGAGCAACCAGACATGTCAGTATGCCAAGTTACTGAGTCAAAGATAAAGAACTCAGGTTCGGGTCCAAAATAGGCAGTATCACCAATGCCAGTTGATTTAAGGTATGCCTCACCACGACGTGCCAGAGAGCGTGGATCTCGATCATAACCTTGCCCATCTGAAGGTTCTACAACATCACATGTGAGAAGTAGCGTGGTTTCATCCATGAACGGATCCAAATTGGCAGTGTCAGGATCAGGTACCAATAGCATGTCGGAGGCTTGAATACCCTTCCATCCAGCAATTGAAGAACCATCGAATGCAAGACCATCCTCAAATTTTTCAATATTAAAAGCATGTGACGGAACAGTTATATGATGTTCCTTACCTCTGGTATCAGTAAAGCGTAGATCAACAAATTTTACTTCGTTGTCTTTTATAATTTTTAAAACATCTTCTACTGCCATTCTTTTCTCCAAACTAGATTGCAATCTTACATAGCAAAAGAAAACAACGAAATACTATCTTTATATTGAATTATATCAGGACCAACGGTGTTATTACCTCAAACAAAAAATTATGACATCAGGCAAAACTCTTAAATTTTAAAATTTAGAAGTTATTAACTGTTATATTTGCCGATAAACGTGGCAAAATAGTAAATTTGTTAGTGTTGCTAAATAATAACTATATAAATGTAATGTAATTACATGATTTAACTATTAATTATTGGACATAAAAATGGAGACGATTGCTGAAATACTTCAAAGAGCACAAATAAGGGCCAAAGAAATGAATTTGCCATATGAGGGTGCGCTTCTTCCTACAGAGGCACTTGTTGTCTTGCAGGAAAATCAAGGAGCTAAATTGATAGATGTGCGCTCAAAAGCAGAGTGGGATTGGGTGGGAAGAATTCCAGGCGCAATTGAGATTGAGTGGCAATTCTATCCTACTATGCAGATAAATCCAGATTTTCTTGGTCATCTTTCAAAGAAAGTACCAAAAGATTCACCTGTGATGTTTATATGTCGCAGTGGAGTTCGTTCAAATCAAGCTGCTGCAGCTGCTTCGGAATCAGGTTACCAAAATTGCTACAATATTCTTGAAGGTTTTGAAGGAGACAAAGATGCAAGCGGTCATCGCGGTATTAAGGGCGGGTGGAAAGCAGGAGGGTTGCCATGGGTCCAAGGCTAACATAGCTTATAAAAAAGATGTCGTTACGTTTTTATGCAGTTGACCATTCAACAAGTCCAGAATAAGCCGTGACTAAAACTATTATCCCGAAAAAAATACGATACCATGCAAATACCGTAAAGTCATGGTTACTAATAAAGCGTAATAATCCTCGTACTGCTAACAATGCACTAATAAATGAAGCTACGAAACCAATGCCAAATATACCGATATCGTTGTAATGGAGTAACTCATGATGCTTGTAAACGTCATAGAACGTAGCAGCAAACATGATGGGGATCGCGAGAAAGAAAGAAAACTCTGTTGCAGCTTTACGTGACAACCCAAAAAATAACCCGCCAATGATAGTAGCACCAGATCGAGAGGTACCAGGGATTAACGCAAAGCATTGCATTAATCCTACTTTTAGGGCATGTTTCCAGTCCATATCTTCTACTTCTTCTACATCTACTACATGTTCTCTACGTTCGGCCCATAGAATTATCACTCCACCAACAATCAAAGCAATCGCAACTGATATTGGGTGGAATAAGTATTGTTTTATAATTTTAATGAATAGCAATCCCAGAATTGCTGCAGGTAAGAATGCGATAAATAGATTTAATAAAAATTGATTTGAATCTTTGCGTGTCCCTATACCAGCAAGTGTATTACCAATTTTGATGCGATATTCCCAGCACACGGCAAGTATAGCGCCTAGCTGAATTACAATTGCAAAAACCTTACCTTTCTCATCATTAAAATCTAGCAAATCACCCACCAATATAAGATGGCCAGTAGAGGAAATCGGTAGAAATTCAGTTAGACCCTCAACGATACCAAGGATCAATGCTTTAGTAAGCTGGAGCCAGTCCATGTTCGGATATCTTGAAAAAAAGTTTGACTACAGACACGCATGGGTAATTGCAAATAAGTCAAAATGCTATTGGGTACGCATAACTCAACTTATTTAACAGTATTGATTGCAGACGAACAATTTTATTTTTCATAATTATGGTAATCAACAATGAAGTTTTTTTGGGTTAATGAATTGGCGTTGGGATTCGTTGCCTGCATGACTATGCTTTGTTATAGATTTCAGATCCTCTATTTATAAACTCAATTGATTTTTCCTTCATACCTTTTTTTAATGCCTCATTCTCACTAACTCCCATATTATCGGCATAATTGCGAACATCTTGGGTAATTTTCATCGAACAAAAATGTGGCCCACACATAGAACAGAAATGAGCAAGTTTTGCGCCATCCTGAGGAAGGGTTTCATCATGAAACTGTTTTGCCTTGTCGGGATCGAGGCTGAGGTTAAATTGGTCATCCCATCGAAATTCAAAACGGGCTTTGGAGAGTGCATTATCACGGATTTGTGCTCCGGGGTGACCTTTTGCTAAGTCAGACGCATGGGCAGCAATTTTGTAAGTTATGATTCCATCTTTCACATCATTCTTATCTGGTAAGCCAAGGTGTTCCTTGGGCGTGACATAACATAACATTGCAGTACCATACCAACCAATCATGGCGGCACCGATAGCAGAAGTAATATGATCGTAGCCCGGCGCAATGTCGGTAGTGAGTGGGCCAAGTGTATAGAAAGGTGCTTCATGGCAATGTTTTAACTGTAAATCCATGTTTTCCTTAATAAGATGCATAGGAACATGCCCCGGCCCTTCTATCATCACTTGCACATCATGTTTCCAGGCAACCTGAGTTAATTCACCTAGGGTTTTTAGTTCTGAAAATTGTGCTTCGTCGTTAGCATCATAAATTGAACCAGGACGCAATCCATCACCTAACGAAAAACTTACATCATAGGATTTCATAATTTTGCAGATTTCTTCGAAGTGGGTATATAGAAAACTTTCACGGTGATGTGCAAGGCACCATTTAGCCATAATAGACCCACCTCTTGATACGATGCCGGTCATCCGTTTTGCTGTCATTGGAATATAGGCAAGTCTTACTCCTGCGTGAATGGTGAAATAGTCAACTCCCTGCTCTGCTTGTTCAATCAAGGTATCACGAAAAATTTCCCATGTTAGATTTTCGGCCATGCCATCTACTTTCTCTAATGCTTGATAAATTGGCACGGTTCCTATCGGAACAGGACTATTTCTAATAATCCACTCACGGGTTTCATGAATATTTTTTCCAGTAGAGAGATCCATCACTGTATCTCCACCCCAACGAATAGCCCATGTCATTTTCTCAATTTCTTCCTGTATGCTTGAGCCAAGTGCTGAATTTCCTATGTTGGCATTAATTTTTACAAGGAAGTTTCGTCCAATAATCATTGGTTCGGATTCAGGATGATTAATATTGGCGGGAATAATGGCACGACCTCGCGCTACTTCGTCGCGAACAAATTCTGGAGTAATGTGCTGAGGTGGTGAAACGCCAAAACTATTCCCAGGGTGCTGGTGATAGTTAGTAGAATTTTCGTATTGTTCAGCAAATTCTTCAAATCGCTGATTTTCCCGGATTGCAATATATTCCATTTCTGGAGTAACTATACCAAGGCGGGCATAGTGCATTTGTGTAACGTTTGCGTTTGATTTTCCACATCGTGGATGGTGTTTTAAGTCAAAGCGCATTTCTGCAAGTTTAGGATCAGCCTGAGAAGCTCTGGCATAAATGGAAGCAGATTTAGTTAGAATCTCATTGTCGTCCCGCTCAGCTATCCAACTTTCACGTAATTTGGGTAGGCCAGACCGGATATCGATTTTGGCTGCAGGATCAGTATAAGGGCCAGAAGTATCATAAACGTAAATTGACGGGTTTTTTTCTGTGCCTATTTTGGCAGGCGTATCAGTTTGACTGATTTCACGCATAGGCACTCGAATATCGGGACGAGAGCCCTGCACATATACTTTTCGAGAATTAGGCAAAGGTTTAATTGCTGCAGCATCAACTTTTGCTGTTCGATTTGAAAATTTAGTAGGTTTTATAACTGCAGAATTCATAGTACTCTCCTTGAAACGCCATTAGGAGTAGGAGAGCTACTTCCAGCTTCCCTACGGCGGCATTACCCGTGTCAGGTGTTAAGGGACTCTCTCACCAATCTTCCATGTTTTTGGAAGTGGACCCCCAGCTTCTACTGTGAAATTAAAGGAAATATGGAATAATTGCAAGTATACGAAGGATTAATTAGGAAATATCAACATGAATTTAGAACAAACTCGTTTTAATATGGTGGAGCAACAAATTCGTCCATGGGATGTGCTAGATCCTGCAGTTCTCAAACTACTGTTGGAGATACGACGTGAGGAGTTTGTCCCTATAGATTATCGCTCTCTAGCATTCGTAGACATGGAAATTCCACTGGGATACGGTGAAGTGATGCTTCCCCCCAAGATGGAGGCACGTATTTTACAAGAATTACAAATTAGAAAGAGCGATAAAATATTGGAGATAGGTAGTGGAAGCGGTTACATGACTGCATTATTGGCCACGAAAGGTGATCATGTATACAGCGTTGAGATTGTGCCAGAGTTAAAAATGGTTGCAGAAAAAAATCTCCAATCCTATAACATAGAAAATGTAACACTGGAAATAGGAGATGCTTCCCATGGTTGGTCCAAACAAGGACCTTACGACGTTATCGTGCTAACCGGATCTACGCCTATTTTGCCTGATATGTTTCAGAAAAGTCTAGTAGCTGGTGGGCGTCTATTTGCGGTAGTAGGGGAGGTACCAGTGATGAAGGCCATACTAGTTACGTGTGTGGAGGAAGGTGCTTTCAGCACTGTTGGCCTGTTTGAGACCAGTATTCCTCCACTTAGGAATGCGCAGAAAACAAAACAATTTGTTTTCTAATTTCCTGCTAGTCCTCTGGTAGTCAGATTATCTAAAGCTATCCTTTACCGGACAATAATTTCTTTTTGTTTTATGGAGGAGTAACTTAGAATTAAAGTGAATATTTTGCCATACATTTATGTAGTATTAATTGTCGGGTTGACTCTACATACCCCACTAAAAGCTGCTGATTTAATGGATATTTACCGGGATGCGCTTGAGCAGGATGCACAATATGCTGCTGCTCGAGCTGCACATAGGGCTGCCCAGGAAAAATTACCCCAAGGAAGAGCAGGGCTACTCCCTACGCTTACGCTTTCAGGTATACGCCAGAGACAGCTCATAAACACAAATAGGGGCCCTGAAGTTACGATTGATAGATTTGGCTTGACCATAACAGCGACCCAACCACTTTTTCGCATGGAAAACTGGGTTGCCTATGAGCAATCGAAAATCCAGGTCATGCAGGCAGACTCACAATTCATTATAGCTGCTCAGGATCTGATCTTGCGCGTGGCACAGGCATACTTGGATATATTAATAGCTCAATTCGACCATAATGTAGCAGAAAATCAGAAGAAAGCTATTAGCAAGCAACTTGAGCAGGCCAAACGAAATTTTGAGGTAGGTACTTCTACCATAATTGACGCCAACGAAGCTCAATCCCGCTTTGATCTTGCTGTTTCTGAGGAGATTGTAGCCAGGAACACACTTGAAGTCAGTAAGCGTGCACTGCAGAAGATTACTGGGCGTTATCCAGATAAGCTAGCGCGCGTGGAAGAAATCGATCTTGATTTGTTTCCTTTAGAGTATACAAATTTGCAAGATTGGCTCTCAGTAGCTGATTCGAATAACCTTACAATTCGTGTTCAAGAGTCTGTTTACGAAATCGCAAAAAAAGAGGTTGAAAGGGTCAGGGCAGGACATTACCCGACAGTTGATTTGGTCGCGCTCTATAGTGACCAGGAAGGTGTAGGCGGATCCATTACCGGACGTGGAATAGATCTTACATCAAAGCAAATAGGTATTGAGTTTAATGTTCCGATATTCAGTGGATTTTCTGTGCAGTCGCGTGTTCGTGAGGCTCTAGCGAATCAAGATAAAGTACGCCAGGATATGGAAAATACTCGTCGTAACGCTGAGCTTCAAGTGAGCCAGCAGTATCTTAATGTCACTAACGGTACTGCTCAGGTGAAGGCGCTGAGACAGGCTGTAATATCCAGTCAAAAACAATTGGAATCCACCGAACTTGGCCAGGAGGTTGGTATAAGGGTTGAAGTCGATGTGTTAAATGCACAGCAACTGCATTTTTCAGCAAAGCGAGACCTAGCTCGGGCACACTTTAATTTGCTTATGTCACGATTGAGACTAAAAGCAGAAGCGGGTGAGCTTGATGAGGAGGATTTAGTACAGATAAATGAAGCATTGCAGTAAAAGGAATTATGCTTTCATTCTAAGAGGTAGTTTTACAATACTATATAATTTGTACTATATACACAGGGCAAATTAGCTAATCATAATTGGTGCATGTGTCGGGTATTTTTTAGATTTCATACGTGTTAAAAATGAGGTTAGGGCAATGCAAAAAGAAAAAGTTGCTTTGATTACGGGCATTACAGGGCAAGATGGCGCATACCTTGCTGAGTTTTTGTTGAATAAAGGTTATGAAGTACATGGAATAAAGCGTCGAACTTCATTGTTCAATACAGATCGGATTGAACATTTATACCAGGATCCTCACGAACAGAATCGAAATTTAATACTACATCATGGTGACATGACTGATTCTAGTAGCTTAGTACGCATTATCCAGCAGGTGCAACCAAATGAAATTTATAATCTTGCTGCACAAAGTCATGTTGCAGTGTCATTTGAGGAGCCAGAATATACTGCTAATTCTGATGCTCTAGGTGCATTACGTATGCTGGAAGCGATTCGTATTCTTGGTTTGGAAAAAAAAGTCCGTTTTTATCAGGCATCTACTTCTGAATTATATGGGTTGGTACAAGAGACACCCCAAAAAGAGACTACGCCTTTTTATCCCCGATCTCCTTATGCGGTTGCCAAGCTTTACGCTCACTGGATCACTGTTAATTATCGTGAAGCTTATGGTATGTATGCATGTAATGGAATTATGTTTAATCATGAAAGCCCAGTGCGTGGGGAAACATTTGTAACGAGAAAGATTACACGTGCTCTGGCACGCATCACACTTGGTCTACAAGATTGTCTTTACATTGGCAATCTAAATGCAAAACGTGATTGGGGTCATGCTAAGGATTGTGTTGAAATGCAGTGGCTGATGCTGCAACAAAAACATGCAGAAGATTTTGTTATTGCTACTGGCGTGCAATATAGTGTCCGTGATTTTATAAATACCGCTGCTGAAGAACTTAACTTAGTTATACGCTGGGAAGGTAGTGGAAAAAAAGAATTAGGTTATTTAGTTTCTGGTTCTTTGAACGCTGAGCCCCGTGTTATTGTTCGCGTAGACCCACATTATTTCCGATTGACTGAGGTCGATACGTTGCTAGGGGACTCTTCCAAAGCCAGAAAGAAACTTGGCTGGATTCCAAAAATTAGCTTCAAACAATTAGTTGCTGAAATGGTTAGAGAAGATTTGAGATCTGCTGAACGCGATGAATTGGTAAAGAAGCACGGTTTTGTTGCTTACGATCATAATGCTTAGAGCGATGAACCAAACTACTAGTTCTTAAACGTGAAGATTACTTATCTCGTAGTCCATCTCGTAAGAAATATGCATTTTGTATTTATTTCAACTCACTAAATAAATAATAATTAATTGAACTCTAACAATAAAATATACGTGGCTGGTCATCGTGGTTTAGTTGGTTCCGCTTTATCGCGAAGTTTGAAAGCAAATGGCTATAAAAATATAGTTACATGTACTCATGCCAATCTTGATCTTACTGATCAGGTTGCAACTGAAGCTTTTTTTGTAACTGAAAAGCCAGAGTTTGTTTTTCTTGCCGCTGCAAAAGTTGGTGGAATTCTGGCTAATAATATTTATCCTGCTGATTTTATTTCTATTAATCTCGCTATCCAGAATAATGTTATACAAGCGGCACATCGACATGGTGTTAAGCGTTTATTGCTCCTTGGTTCGTCTTGTATTTATCCGCGCGATTGTCCTCAACCTATCAAGGAAGAATATTTTCTATCGGGCCCGCTAGAACCAACAAATCGCCCGTATGCTATTGCTAAGATAGCTGGGATTGAACAATGCTGGAGTTATAATCGACAGTATGGCACACAATTTTTTGCAGTTATGCCTACAAACACTTATGGCCTGGGCGATAGTTATGATCCTATTAAGGCACACGTTATTCCGGCGTTAATTCGGAAATTTCATGAGGCTAAAATTCAAGGTAGCAATGAAGTAGTAGTATGGGGAACAGGCACGCCGAAAAGAGAGTTTCTTTATTGTGATGACTTAGCAGATGCTTCTGTTTTTCTGATGAATCTGACAAATGAATCATTTAATTCAATCTTAAAAGCACAGTCTTTAATTCCACCTATTATCAATATTGGAAGCGGCAAGGATATTACTATCAGAGAGCTGGCTGAAATAGTCAAACAAGTCATCGGCTTCGAAGGTAAGATTATTTTTGATCCTAGTAAACCGGATGGCACGCCTCGCAAATTGCTCGATAGTACGAGTATTAATAAACTTGACTGGATTCCAAAAGTCGGGCTGCTTGAAGGTATTTCTAAAAGTTATGAGGACTTTCTTAAACTATTTCTACCTCTCTCGCAGGATATGGGCACTACTCATGAATGCTAACCAACATATCAACTTTTGGTTATCAATACTGAAATATTGTGGGCGTAATAAATATTATTTTAGATACACTACGTATCATCTATATCAACAACATATGCCTCATAACTTACTCTATATATAATATAACTATTTGTTATTTATTTAATTTGTAATATGCATTTAGCTAGATAAAAAAAGGAATAAAATAATGAAAGCTGTAATTCTTGCTGGAGGGCTTGGAACTCGTATTTCGGAGGAAACATATGTAAAGCCCAAGCCTATGATAGAGATCGGCGGTAAACCAATCCTCTGGCATATTATGAAGATATATTCATCACATGGCATCAATGATTTTGTGATCTGCTGTGGTTACAAAGGTTATGTAATTAAGGAATATTTCGCTAATTATTTCCTGCATATGTCAGATGTTACTTTTGACATGGCTTCTAACAAAATGGATGTGCATCAACGGAATGCTGAACCTTGGCGTGTTACTCTCATTGATACTGGCGATGAGACTTTAACAGGTGGTCGACTAAAACGAGCGGAGAATTTTATTAGGGATGATGAAGCTTTTTGTTTTACCTATGGTGATGGGGTCGCAGATATTGATATTACTGCACTTATTAATTTCCATAAGCAGCATGGTAAGAAAGCTACTGTTACCGCTGTACAACCTCCTGGCCGTTATGGTGCGCTGAATATGGATGGAGTGAAGGTGTTTGGTTTCATTGAAAAACCAAAAGGCGATGGAGGAAAAATTAATGGCGGATTCTTTATCCTGTCACCAAAGTGTTTGGATTACATTGATGGGGATTTAACTTCTTGGGAAGCTAGCCCTCTTGTTAGGCTAGCTAACGACGGTGAACTAATGGCATTTGAGCATGAAGGTTTCTGGCAACCAATGGATACTTTGCGTGATAAAAATTATCTTGAAGAGCTATGGCTTGAAAGTAGAGCGCCATGGAAATTATGGAAGTAAACCATGAATTTTGGCGAGGTAAGCGAGTTTTTCTTACTGGGCATACTGGTTTTAAAGGGGGTTGGCTATCAGTATGGCTGCAGTCTATGGGCGCAGAAGTTCATGGGTATTCACTAGATCCACCTACTGAGCCAAATTTTTTTACGGTTGCCAAGGTATGTGAAGTTGTCAAGAGTAATACTATTGCTGATACCCGTGATGCATCTGCATTGGTAAATGCAATACAAAGTGTTCAGCCTGACATTGTATTTCATCTTGCTGCACAACCGTTGGTTCGTTACTCTTATGCTGAACCAAAGGAGACTTATGAAATTAACGTAATGGGTACCGTTAATTTATTTGAGGCAGTTAGAAAGTCGCCTTCTGTTAGAGCTGTAGTTAATGTGACAACCGATAAGTGCTATGAAAATCGTGAATGGGAGCGGCCATATAGAGAGGATGAGCCAATGGGTGGGTACGACCCATATTCCAGCAGTAAAGCTTGTTCTGAACTAATTACTTCTGCATATAGAAGATCGTTCCTTCAGAATTTAGGAATAGCCGTTGCAAGTGCAAGGGCAGGAAATGTAATAGGTGGCGGAGACTGGGCACCAGATCGGTTAATTCCTGATTTTTTGCGGGCGATAGATGCAGGACAGGTACTTATTATCCGGTCACCAAACGCTATTCGCCCTTGGCAACATGTTTTAGAACCGCTATCAGGTTATCTAGTGTTGGCAGAGAACCTGTTTAATGATGGAATTCATTTTTCTGAAGCGTGGAATTTTGGTTCGGCAAATGAGGATGCACGAACCGTAGAGTGGATTGTGAAATATCTGATAGCTTCTGCCCCAGGAGCCTCGTGGCAACTAGACACAAACGTTCAACCTCACGAAGCTAATCATCTGAAATTAGATAGTAGTAAGGCACAATCTCGGCTTGGTTGGAAGGCGCGCTGGAAACTACAGGCTGCGCTGGAAAAAACCCTAGAATGGCACACTTACTGGCGCAAAGGAGAAAACATGTATCAGCATACCCTTGAGCAGATTTCGACATATCAGACAACGAAGCTAGTAGCTTAACTATGGCACGCCTAGATTTTTTGGATACCCCGCTTGCAGGACTTATGATCATTCAGCGTAAGCCTATTGAAGATACACGTGGTTTTTTAAGCCGACTGTATAGTGCTGAAGAATTTACAAATGTTGGTATCAGTAAGCCGATTTGTCAGGTCAACCATACGCTTACTCTTTTAAAAGGCGCTGTTCGTGGTCTGCATTACCAGAAACCACCTTATTCAGAAACTAAGATGGTAAATTGTCTTAAGGGAGAGATATTTGATATTGCGGTAGATTTACGTCAGGGTTCATCTACCTTTTTACAATGGTATGGTGAAAAATTAAGCGCACAAAATAATCGTGGTCTGTTGATCCCGGAGGGTTTTGCACATGGATTTCAGGCGTTATCCGAAAACTGTGAATTAATTTATTTCCATACTGCTCCATATGTACATGAAGCAGAAGCTGGGCTGAATGTTATGGACCCTGCACTAGGAATTAATTGGCCTCTTACTATTACGGAAGTTTCTGATAGAGATCGTTCGCATCCTATGGTCTCTCCAAAATTTCAAGGAGTTTCTTCTTGAAATGCCGTCATTGTAATACGGAGCTTGAGCTAACATTAATTGATCTTGGCAATGCACCACCATCAAATGCTTACCTGACTGAGTCGGCTCTATGTATCCCTGAGAAATGGTATCCTCTGAGAGTGTTAGTTTGTATTGAATGCTGGCTTGTTCAAACCGAAGACTACGCGGGAATAGACGAGCTTTTTGATGCAGAATATGCCTACTTCAGTTCATTTTCCAACACCTGGTTACGACATGCTAAATGTTATGTAACAGAAATGATCGAGAGGTTCAAATTAAATATAAATTCTAATGTAATAGAAGTTGCTGCAAATGATGGGTATCTATTGCAATATGTAAAAGCAAAAGGCATTCCATGTTTAGGTATAGAACCTACTGCAAGTACAGCTGCAGCAGCATGTAAAAAAGGGATTCCTATTATTGGGGAATTTTTTGGGACTCAGCTTGCTAGGAAGTTAACTGCCCAGGGTAAACAGGCAGATTTAATGGTCGCTAATAACGTGCTTGCCCATGTGCCAGATATCAATGATTTCGTGCAAGGCTTTACTCAATTACTCAAGCCACAAGGAGTTGCCACGTTTGAATTTCCACACCTTATGAGTCTTGTCGAACAAACTCAATTTGATACGATTTATCATGAGCATTTTTCTTATTTATCATTGATAGCAGTAAATCGGATATTCAATCTGAATGGGCTACATATTTTTGATGTTCAGGAGATTCCAACGCATGGGGGTAGCCTACGAGTATTTGCTCAGCGTGCTGATAAACAGAGGCATAATACTACTACAAATGTTGAAGCGTTAATTAAGCGAGAAGTTTCTGCGGGCATGAAAACCGAAAAATATTATACTGACTTTCAGAAACGTGCCAATGTTATCAAACATGATCTAATTAATTTTTTAATGGAATCAAAGTCTCAAGGTAAGAATGTCGTGGCATATGGCGCAGCAGCTAAAGGTAATACTTTGCTTAACTATGCTGGTATAAATTCTGATTTACTTTCATTTGTAGTTGATCGTAATCCTGCTAAACAGGGTAAATTTCTACCTGGCACCCATATTCCAATCGTTGAGGAGGCATGTCTACAAAAAGAGCGTCCTAGCTACGTGGTGATACTGCCCTGGAACTTGAAGACCGAGATAACAGAGCAGTTGTCCTATATTCGTAAATGGGGCGGAAAATTCGTAACGTTTGTACCAGTACTAAATGTAGACTGATATGAAGATTGCAGTGACAGGTGCTGGTGGGTTTATCGGGCAACATGTTTTAACAGAATTAGTAGGCCAAGAAGCGGAGATTATTGCTGTAACTCGTAGTGGTGCACTTCCTGCTAAGTTGAGTAGAGATATCAAAATTGTAAAGATGGATGTCTCTCGTTCTACACCAAATTGTTTTGAGGAATTAGGTTGTCCTGAGGTCCTGATACATCTTGCCTGGGATGGTTTACCAAATTACAAGTCTTTGCATCATTTTGAGACAGAGTTACCGAAACAATACCAATTTCTTAAGTCCATGGTCGAGTCAGGATTATCTTCACTTCTTGTAACTGGGACCTGCTTTGAATATGGGATGCGGTCTGGTTCTCTTTCGGAAGAAATGTTAGCCAACCCAAATAATCCTTATGGTTATGCTAAAAACGCATTACGACAGCAATTAGAATTTTTAAAAATGGTTACTCCGTTTAATCTAGTCTGGGCAAGGCTTTTTTATATGTATGGTCCAGGCCAATCTAGTACGTCACTTTATTCACAATTAAAAGAAGCTGTGGTGCGTGGTGACAAAGTATTCAACATGTCTGGCGGAGAGCAATTACGGGATTACTTACCTGTAGAAAAAATTTCTCACCAGATTGTTCAATTAGCTATGATGCAAAAAGATATTGGGGTTATCAATATCTGTTCTGGAGAACCAATTTCAGTTCGCAAGTTAGTTGAACGGTGGTTGCAAGAGAACTGCTGGAAAATAGAACTTAATCTTGGTCACTATCCTTATCCTGATTATGAGCCGATGGAATTCTGGGGTGATTCATCACGATTTGATAGCATCAATAAGCAAGAGTGATCTTATGGAACGAGATTGCCCTTATTGTCATACGAAGTCACCATTTTATTTCTGTAGTAAAGACTATAACAGGAGAATTACTCAGGAAACATTTGATCATTATCGCTGCCCTCAATGCAAGTTAATCTTCATTTCTCCAATTCCAGAAAAGTTAGCTCATTATTATCCTGAAAAGTATCATAGCGTACCTAAATCAGTTGAGCATTTAGATACTATTTCAAAAAATGAGGATTACAAAATAGAAATTGTTCAACGCTTCTCAGAGAAAGGTAGGTTATTAGAAATTGGACCATCTTACGGTGGCTTTATCTACCTTGCTAAGAAAGCTGGTTACGAGGTTAATGCTATTGAAATGGATAGTCGCTGCTGTCAATTTTTAAATGAAGTTGTAGGTGTGAATACTATTAATAGTGACGATGCTATCGAAGTAATGCGACGACATAAAGAGCAATATGACGTAATCGTTCTATGGCATGTCATTGAGCATTTGTCTAATACGTGGCTAACACTGGATGCAGTTTATGCAAGTCTTAAGCCTGGTGGGATAATAGTTTTGGCCTCTCCCAACCCTGATTCTTTGCAGTTTAAAATTATGGGTCGATATTGGCCTCATCTTGACGCGCCACGACATGTGATGATAGTTCCCATGAAACTACTTGCAGAAAAATTAGAATTACTAGGAATGAGAGCAGAATTAATAACTACAAAGGATGAAGGGAGTAACTACCTTAATATTTTCGGTTGGAAGCATTATTTTCGTAGACGAATTTCACATGGACATATAAGAAAACTGGTGAGTAAGGTTGGTAGACTAATAGCGTTCATGTTGAGCCCTATTGAAAAGATCGAAGGGAATGGTAGTGCTTATACTATGGTCTTTAGAAAATAGGGCTAAGTAAATGTTAAAACTACAAGGTGATTAGCGTGTCAGATATCTGTGTAGTTCACTTGGTAAGAAGAAAGAACGGTATTGAGCCATTTCGTAGTTTTCTTGAATCATACCTAGAAAATTCTGCAGGAATTGACCATGAATTGTTGATTGTCTATAAGGGTTTCTTCCGGAAATCTGATATTGTTCCTTATGAGGAATTACTTAAAGAGGTACCTCATTCATCCATAACAATTGCAGATTTTGGTTTTGATCTTCGGTCCTATTTTATAGCAGCTGAAAAAAGTAGCAGCAAGTACTACTGTTTCCTAAATTCGTTCAGTATTATTTTAGATAAAGATTGGTTGCTGAAGCTTTATCAGCATATTACTCAACCAGATATAGGCTTAGTAAGCGCAACCGGATCGTGGGGGAGCATTTATCCTAGACAGGAAATGTTTAACAAAAACGGACCATACTGGAAGAAAATGCTGAGGCCCATGGTTTTGTTTGCGCTAAAGGCATTTTACGGCATGTACTTCGACCATTTTCCAAATTATCACATACGGACTAACGGTTTTATGATTGCGCGGGACGTCATGTTAAAAATTTCTTGTGGGGTGCCTCTAATAAAATTGCATTCATACATTATGGAGAGCGGTAAACATAGTATTACCAAACAAGTGGAGTTGATGGGCTTGAGACCGGTAGTTGTGGGCAAGGATGGAAGGGGATATGAGAAGCATGAGTGGGATATCAGTAATACTTTCTGGCGCAGAGCACAAGAGAACTTACTAATTTCAGATAATCAGACAAGAA
>JAHELA010000132.1 GCA_024644425.1 Nitrosomonadaceae bacterium | reverse complement strand
CGTCAAAGTTAGTATTGTAGATATTGATGGTAAAGAAGTTATATTGTCATTATTGGAGCAAGGAGATATTTTTGGTGAAATGGCTTTAATTGATGATCACCCACGTTCTGCTGACATTGTTACACGTGGGCCTTGCGAACTTATGACGATAAAAAAAGATGATTTCAGAAAATGTTTAGCTTCAAGCCCAGCCTTATCAATGCAAATCATGCTTGGTCTAGTGCAAAAACTCCGCGAGGCAGACAGAAAAATAGAAAGCCTTGCTCTTGTCAACGTGTACGGCAGAGTGGCTCAGGCATTGTTAGAGTTTTCTGAGAAACGGGGAGATACATTAGTGATTGACGACAAACTTACTCACCAAGACATTGCAAGAATGGTTGGTGCCTCACGTGAAATGGTTACTCGCGTGATGCGAGATTTGGTTGATGGTGAGTATATTAGCATTGAAAGAAGAAGCATCGTACTTCATCACAAGCTCGAGGTATACGCACAGGAGATTGGTCGCGCTCACGCTCACACAAATGTTTAGAAGATCAATCTCTTGCCTCTTCTTAAGCTTATTGAAACTCAAGAAAAAAACTTATCTTTGTGATTAATTCAATCCTATAAAATCTGTGCCCATTTTCCCTCGATACCACTCATGAGTCGCATCAACAAGTCGATGGCAAAAAAATCGGAGGCAACCCCCCTTCCACCTAGGATCATAAGATTGCTACGTGAATCTAGCTCGATTGCATTATTGGGTGTGGCGCTTTATCTGATACTGATATTTTATGGCTATGATCGCTCCGATCCAGGTTGGTCACATGCTGGTGGTAACATTCTGATACACAACCCAGGTGGGAAAATAGGAGCATGGTTAGCTGATTTGCTTCTGTATCTATTTGGCGTTTCTGCTTGGTTATGGGTATTGTTTTGTGTCTACTTAGTATGGCTAGGTTATCGCAGTATTGAAGCAGTAGGTATATTTGACAGGCGCCCATTGTTTATTTCAAGCATTGGTTTTATTACATTCTTAGTTTCAAGTAGCGGGCTAGAAGCATTAAGACTATATATACCCAGCGTACTTTTACCTCAAGAACCTGGCGGAATGTTGGGTAACTTGATTGCCAAGAATCTAACACAAGCAATGGGTTTTACTGGGTCGACTCTCGCATTAATAGTATTGATTGCTATCGGATTTAGCCTGTTTACTGGACTTTCATGGGTACGCTTCATGGAAAAAATTGGAAGTGTAATCGAGAATTCTTATTTGGGCTTTAAACAATATTTGCAAAATAGGAAAGATAGACGCATGGGTACCGCATCTATCATCAAGCGTGAAGAAGTGGTCAAAGTTAATAAAAAACGCCTCGAAAGCCACCCGCCACTTCATATCGAACCACCAGTTAACACAATTCTTAAATCTCCTCGTGTAACCAAGGAAAAACAAGCTCCATTATTTGTTGATCTGCCCGACTCCCCCCTACCACCTTTACATATATTAGATGAACCGGAAAAAGATGTAGAAATACTTTCAACGGATACACTAGAATTCACATCACGTCTAATTGAGCGCAAACTCATTGATTTCGGGGTAGAAGTAAAGGTTGTAGCCGCTTACCCTGGCCCAGTGATAACTCGCTATGAAATTGAACCTGCCGTAGGAGTAAAAGGAAATCAAATTCTCAATCTAGTAAAAGACCTAGCACGATCGCTATCGGTAGCAAGTATACGTGTAGTAGAAATTATCCCAGGTAAAACAAGTATGGGACTAGAAGTCCCCAATCCAAAGCGACAAATAGTCAGGCTTTCAGAGATTTTTAGTTCGCAAGCCTATGCTGATATGACTTCACCATTAACTATTGCGTTGGGAAAGGACATAGGTGGTCATCCAATTGTAGCTGACCTCGTGAAAATGCCGCATGTACTTGTAGCAGGAACAACTGGATCGGGAAAGTCGGTAGCAATAAATGCTATGATTTTAAGCCTAATTTACAAGGCCACACCTGAGCAAGTACGACTAATACTAGTGGACCCTAAAATGCTGGAACTCTCTGTATATGAAGGAATTCCTCACTTACTAGCTCCAGTGGTAACTGATATGCGACAAGCAGCAAATGCGTTACGCTGGTGTGTAGCAGAAATGGAACGCCGGTATAAATTAATGGCACTGTTAGGTGTACGTAATATTGGAGGTTATAACCAGAAAATCCGTGATGCGGTTAAAAATGGGGCCCCGCTTACTAATCCCTTAAGTCTAACTCCTGATGAACCAGAACCACTAGAAGAAATGCCACTGATTGTAGTAGTCATTGATGAGCTAGCAGATTTAATGATGGTGGTAGGTAAAAAAGTAGAAGAGTTAATTACCAGGCTTGCTCAGAAAGCACGGGCAGCGGGTGTACACCTGCTACTTGCTACTCAACGACCTTCAGTTGATGTTATCACTGGGCTTATTAAAGCTAATATTCCGACGCGGGTAGCGTTTCAAGTGTCGAGTAAGGTAGATTCGCGTACCATCCTAGACCAGATGGGTGCCGAAACATTGTTAGGGCAAGGCGATATGCTTTATCTGCCCCCAGGAAGTGGTTACCCACAACGAGTACACGGTGCCTTTGTCTCTGATCAGGAGGTACACCGGGTCGTAGAGCACCTTAAATTAAATGGCACACCCCGTTTTGTAGATGGCGTGCTTGACTCCTTCGAAGACAGTGATGTCGCATTTGAAAATCGAAATGGAATTATTCAAGAGGGTGATGAACTGGACCCACTCTACAAAGAAGCGGTTGCGGTTGTAATGAAATCTCGTCGTGCTTCAATTTCGCTTGTACAGCGACATTTACGCATTGGTTATAACCGTGCAGCACGGTTAATTGAAAAAATGGAGCAAAGCGGTCTTGTCTCTGCAATGCAAAGTAATGGCAATAGAGAAATCCTGGTCCAAGAGCGCAATGAATAGTTTCATAAGAATAATCATTTTTTCTAGAGTAACTAATGGTCAGTACCCATATTAGGAAATATCGTGAATTTCTTTGAGCGAGCCTATTTCTTTCTATTCATCTTATTTTTCCCTTGTTTTGCCCTGGCTGGAGCAATGGATAGTCTAAATTCATTTATAAATGAAACTAGAGTAGCCCGTGCCTCATTTTCTCAAATTTTGCTTGATGAAAACGCACGCACTATTAGAAATGCAACTGGCACAATGCAATTTGAACGACCTGGTAAATTTAGGTGGGTATATGAGAAACCCTATGAACAACTCATTATCGGAGATGGGACAAAAGTTTGGTTTTATGACCCTGACCTTAATCAAGTTACAGTACGAAAACTTGATATGGCTATTGGAAGTAGTCCTGCTGCTCTACTTGCAGGTGATAATACCATTGAATCAAATTTTGATTTGAGTGAAATCGGTGTTCAGGGAGAATTGGAGTGGTTAGAAGCTAAACCTAAGATAAAAGAAGGCTCATTTGAATCAATACGCTTAGGATTTACGCCAACAGGAATTTTAGAAATTGTTGTACTACACGATAATTTCGGCCAGACTACTGTGATAACTTTTTCAGAGTTGGAGAAAAATCCTAAACTTCCAGCTGAAATATTCAAGTTTAAATTGCCTAAGAATTCGGATGTGATTAGTGACTGATTTGTACGAGAAACATGAGCTCTTTGTGCCCTTAGCGGAACAATTACGTCCACAGAAATTGGAAGATGTTATCGGACAGGCTCATTTACTTGGCAAGGGCAAGCCATTAGGTATTGCATTTGAATCTGGGAAACCTCATTCCATGATCCTTTGGGGCCCTCCGGGTACCGGCAAAACTACATTGGCCCGTCTTATGGCGTTGGCATTTGATGCCAAGCTTATTTCACTTTCAGCAGTACTTTCCGGTGTTAAAGATATTCGTGCTGCAATAGAACTAGCTCAGATAACACTGCAGCAATCAAACCAACACACCATTTTGTTCGTAGATGAAGTGCACCGTTTCAACAAGTCTCAACAGGATGCATTCCTGCCATATGTAGAAACAGGATTAGTAACGTTTATTGGCGCCACTACAGAGAATCCTTCATTTGAAGTTAACAAAGCACTGTTGTCCCGAGCCCATGTTTATGTACTTAAAACATTATCAGAAGATGAACTAGCTACTCTGTTTGACCGAGCAATCAATCATGTATTGCATGAATTTCACTTTTCAAACAATGCGAAACAT
>JAHELA010000131.1 GCA_024644425.1 Nitrosomonadaceae bacterium | reverse complement strand
AACGTAATTCCACTACTTCTATATTTTGGACAACGAATACTGCGCCTAATGCAATTAAAGAAAGTATTACAATCAGTTTCAGGCTCATGTGGCCTCACAGACATGGGATTGAGCGAAGAATCAATATCCAGGTTACTGCGTAGTATTATAAATTGACTTAACGAAAAATGCTGGCTTGGCTAATTAATAAGTTTAGCATGAATCTAAGTTTAAACAGGCACAAATCTCACGGGTGCCACTAGGTTTTTCTATATTAGCCATAACCCTTTCTGAAATACCATCAATAGAAAGTGATAATGCATGCGCTCTTCGTATCTGGTTATTGTCTTTAAGGGTATATTTGTTGGTATCCCAAATTAAGAAAAATATAGATCAGCCTGTAGTAAGAGTTACAGGCTATAATTCGATTCCCGCCGCCTTGGATTTTTGTGAATGTCTGCTTTGTGCCAAAAACGGACATTCATATACTTACAAAGAAGCTCGGTCTTAACCAAGCTTAAAGCTTCTACTAAAATATTATTCCTCATACAGTTTATCTATCAATTCTTTCGGCTTCCTGCCTTCCTCTGTGGGACTGCTGTAGTCGTCAAGCCCATGGGTAACTAACCGTTCTTCACGCAACTTACTTAGCACACTTGATATTTCATCAGAAATCAATTTCTTATTTTTCGACGACTCTAGTTTATCAAATAGCTCACGTTGTAATTCTGACAATGGAAGTACTGATTGCATAAAATGAATATCTGATTGGTTATGAGAAGTCATTGATAATTTCCTCGTTCGCAGAAAAAACTCTTTTCTTCGCTTATATGAAATTTAGTAAGCCATTTAGGTTTACCTATATAACGGAATACTGGAAGGAAACATTGAGGAAGGGGTTGAATGTCCGCTTTGTGCCAAAAGGTGGCATTCGAGCTTAAAAAATATTCCTTAATCATTGTGTCTTATTAAGACAGGCGCATAATACACATGGTATGAGCATAGAAGATGATAAAAAAGGAGCTGCTGTAAAGTTTCCACCTCTATTAATTTTTTTATTTTTGTTATTTGCAGCCTATGGTTTGCAGCACTTTTGGCCTATTAGTATCGGAGGCTTATCAGGACTCAAGTACATTGGAGGAGGAATAGTCATGTTGGGAATAGGCATTGTCATTCTCGCCGCTCAATCTTTTAAACGCGCCGAAACAAATATCGAACCATGGAAACCTACAACCAAAATTATTTCCACAGGTATTTACACCTACTCACGTAATCCCATTTATACGGGGTTTTGCTTGGTATCAATTGGCATAGGAATTTTCTTAAACAGCTTTTGGATTCTATTCAGCTTTATACCTTTGGCAATCCTAATCTATTATGTTGCAATTAGAAAGGAAGAAATATATTTAGAGAAAAAATTCGGAGAAGAGTATATATTTTATAAGAACAAGGTGAGGCGTTGGTTGTGAAGATATAGCTTGCTGTGAATGCCTGCTTTGTGCCAAAAGTGGATGCCCAAAGATCTTTTATATTGAACTTTTTTAGTAAAAATACGTCGGTTAGTTATAAGTACAATACAATAAAACAAAACGTATTTTTCTAAATTCCTATTTTTCTAAGCATTAGGAGAACAATGACTAATAAACCTAGCAAAACTAGTGAGAGTCAGCCTGATTTTATTTGTGGATCAAAAGGTGATATTAAAACCAATCAGGCCAAAGAGCGTAGGGAAAACCTAGCTCACAATAAACAAAGTGAAGCAAACCGAGAGGATCGCCATAGAAAAATCTCTACCGCTGCTTATTACCGATACAAAAAACGAGACGGTAATAGCAGAGATGAAATACAAGATTGGCTAGAAGCAGAGGCAGAATTAGAAGATCAAGGTCATCTATAACAGATCCTGATACTAAAAACAGTTAGAAATGGGCAGGTAGTTTGTACGATGGTGTTGGAGAGGTTTCCATGACTTTAATTAACCTCCGGTACAAGCAGGCAGAGGAGGGTATCAAGAAACTACTTCCATCAAACTTTAAATCAGACTGACAGTCTGCATTGTGCTAAAAGTGGGCTCTCAAGTTATGACTTCGCCATGGAACACTGGCAGGACACTCGGAGACAGATAACCACAATAAAGGACAACACATCACAATAAAAGGAGTAGATTTAATCGTTGATGGAATTTATTTTCATGTGATATGATTTAATCCTTACTGCCGTTAGGAAATAATTAAATACGGTTTTGACAAAGAGGAAAACAATAATGAGTATTCGACCCAAATCAAGTTGTACATATCTGATATTAATTCTCACATGTTTTTTTGTTTCCCAAGTGCAGGCTGGATGGATGGATGATTTGAAGGGCGCAACCGGAACCGTTAACGATGCGGTAACTTCAGCCGATAAAGCCGTTAACTCAGCCGATAAAGCCGTTAACTCAGCCGACGATATCGTTAATTCAGCTGATGAGGCCGTTAGTGAAGCCGCTAATAAAGCAGTTAATGATGCCGCTAATAAAGCCGTTAACGATGCGGCAACTTCATCCAATGAAGCCATTAATAAAGCCCTTCAACCCGCGCCTAGTTATTAGCTATATATTCTAGCAACTCACCAACTACAGTATCGAGTGCTTCGCTCATCTCTACTTTGTTTGTAACATTTTTCTATAAGGGCGGTTTCTTTTCGTTTTCGAATACCACGCTCAACCTTATTTGCGTTTTTTTAACTTCGGTAGGGGTAATTACCCCTAACGTATTTTTCATCAAAATTTGGGAAAGGAAAGAGAGTAGATGCTACATTGATAGGAGCTAAAATATGGTTTTGTCATGGGACACTGGTGGGCGCTCAGAGAATTATAGCCAGTAAGATGGTAATAAGTCACAATTTAAAGGTCTCTAGTATATTAAATCTGTTGGTACAATTGTTGGTATATTTAAAATAGGAAAAATGTAAAACATTCTGTGATATGGGTTACAAGATACAGTTTGATTCCCGCCGTATTTTTAGTGCGTGTATTTAAGTAGTGCATTTTCCATTGCAGTGAGACATTGTCCTGTTTTGCGTATATCTTCATGCCACAATATCACTAGTAATCTATTGTTGAATACAAATAACTTTCCATTTAACTCAGACTTTGTTTCAAATAAATTGGAATCAATTGATTCCTTAAACCGATACCCATAGATCCCTACTTCGTTAATAGGTTTTTTTTCAAAAAATACTGCAGTGTATACCGTTTCAATATATTTTGATGTCATATAATTTGAACCAGAGCTGAGAAATATAGAGGCAAATGCTCCCATATGGTCACGAATTTCTTCACGTGTTTCTCCCTTAGGACTAATCGTAATCAGTGATGATTTGTCCTCTACAGATTTACTTACACAAGGCTTAGGAGGTTGATTGTGTAGATCTTCAATTAGCGAGTGTTCAGAAGCTAAAGTGTTTGTGAGGCATCCATAAAAGATTATGAAGAAAATAAGAAATACTCTTCGTTTTGATCTTTCAAAAGTATTGGTTGCCATTACTATGATATAAAACGTTTAAGTTTGGGAAATCTTTCACCAATATATTTAAAGTTATTTATAAATAGTGAAATAAAGATTAGGGAAATAAATATACCAATAGTAAACTTAACTATAAGCTTTTGTAGCCAATTCACCACCGTGTTATCGCCATTAAAAAGCACGCCTGCCAATATTTGTAGAACTCCAGATATAACAATGATAGAAAAATTTAGTTGCCAGTTTTTCTGTCCACACGCATGAAGAAGAAGGCAGAAGAAAACAATAAGTATCACGTAAAATAAGATTGCAAATTCAACTTTAACTGAAAACGTTCCCATAAATAATATCCTGGATATAACGGTATCTATTTATCGGATAATTAGGAGGAATACTGAAATTTATAGACTGATTCTGAGTGCCCGCTTTGTGCCAAAAGTTAACATTCAGAAATTGGAAAATATTCTGATATTTCTATTTAACTGTCCCATTAATATCCCAGAACAGTAATATCTATAACAGACAAACGCGAGAACGAAATGACCGACTAATATTATTCTACTTGGTGTCCCTCACCCATTGACGTTAACCATTTATTTAAAGTTTGCATAGAAACACCGTGTCTCACGGCAATTTCCTCCAAGGTTTGATCTTTGAGGATACTTTTTTTTACGTCTTCAAGAATAAACTGTCTACGATCAGGGCCCAATAAAAACTCTAAATCTTCGTCTTCTAGGGGAATTAGAGTCATTATTTAACCTCCTGGTAATATTCCATACCTGA
>JAHELA010000130.1 GCA_024644425.1 Nitrosomonadaceae bacterium | reverse complement strand
TTGTTTCAACAAGCGGTTGATGATTTCATGCTAGAAGGCGATCGAGTTACAGGCGTTGTTACTCAGATGGGGGTAAGGTTTTCTGCTAGCGCCATAGTTTTAACAGCCGGAACATTTCTAGCCGGACTTGCTCATGTTGGACCAAACAGCTTTCAAGCTGGCCGAGCCGGTGATCCGTCATCAGTTACTTTGGCACAACGTCTGCGGGAAATGAGCTTAGCTGTGGGAAGACTTAAAACAGGGACGCCTCCTCGCATAGACGGCCGTAGCATAGACTATTCGGTATTATCGGAGCAGCCTGGAGATAACCCCACTCCATTTTTTTCGTTTTTAGGAGGGGGCGTTGACCATCCTCGACAATTATCATGCTGGATCACTCATACTAACGAGCGTGTTCATGACATTATTCGCGGAGGTTTAGATCGTTCACCATTATTTGTTGGGACAATAGAAGGTGTTGGGCCACGTTATTGTCCCTCTATTGAGGATAAGGTGGTACGGTTTTCAGCAAAAGATTCACATCAAGTATTTCTTGAGCCAGAAGGATTAAACACCCATACAGTATATCCCAATGGCATATCTACAAGCCTGCCATTTGATCTACAAGTTGAGTTTGTTCGTTCTATTGAGGGACTGAGTAAGGCTCATATTACCTGTCCTGGTTATGCTATTGAATATGATTATTTTGATCCTCGAGGGCTTAAAAATTCTCTTGAGACAAAAGCCATTGAAGGGTTATTTTTTGCTGGACAAATCAACGGGACTACTGGTTATGAGGAGGCGGCTGCACAAGGTTTGTTGGCCGGTATCAATGCTGGACTCAAAACAAAAGGACAAAATTCATGGTGTCCACGACGTGATGAAGCTTATATTGGAGTGCTAATAGATGACCTTATTACACGCGGCGTAACTGAGCCTTATCGCATGTTTACAAGTCGCGCCGAATATCGTTTGCAGTTACGTGAGGATAATGCTGATTTACGATTAACTGAAATCGGACGTATGCTGGGCGTAGTGGATGATGAGCGCTGGTCTGCTTTTGAGGTTAAGCAGAGGGCTATAGTTTGCGAACAGGATAGGCTTAAAAAAATATTTCTTGGCCCAAAAGAGAGCTTAAACTCTAAAGCCGAATCAAATGTTCTGCGGGTGCTGGGTAAGCCTCTTGAAAACGAATCTTCCTTTCACGAATTATTGCGACGTCCTTTTGTAACATATGCAGACCTGATGTCGTTACCGGGAGCTGGTGAGACGAACATAGACAAATCAGTTTCAGAGCAAGTTGAAATTCAGGCCAAATACTTTGGTTACATAGAGCGCCAGAAAATAGAAGTGGCTCGTAATGCATGCAATGAAAATGTTTGCTTACCACAAAATTTGGATTACCAAACTGTGTGTGGCCTTTCCAAAGAAGCACAACAAAAACTAAACCAGTATAAACCTGAGACTATAGGCCAGGCCACACGAATTTCTGGCATAACACCAGCCGCGATTTCGTTGTTACTAGTGCACTTAAAGCGGGGGACTATAAAAAAACAGAAAAAGAAAACCGCATGAATTTAGCGGCCCAACTAGCTAAGGGTGCCTCAGCTTTAGGGGTTAATCTTCCACGCGAGACATCAGCGCGTTTGTTGCAATATCTGGAGCTAGTTAAAAAATGGAGCCAAGTTTATAACCTGACGGCCATCCGCCAATCTGAAGCAATGTTATCTCAGCATTTGTTGGATAGCTTAGCTATCCTGTCGTATATAACCGGGCCCCGTATTATCGACGTAGGTAGTGGTGCGGGATTGCCAGGGATTCCTTTGGCCATGGTGCGGCCTGATTGGAATTTGGTGTTGATTGAAAGTAGTCATAAAAAAGCTGTTTTTTTACAACAGGCTCGTATTGAATTAGGGCTAAAAAATGTTGAAATAGTTGCAAAACGAGTTGAAAGTTTTCAACCTACGGAAAAATTTGACACAGTGATTTCTCGTGCTTTTTCAAGTCTGGTCGTTTTTGTCAAACTAGCGGGGCATCTTTGTAAAGAAGGAAAGGGGGCGGGCAAGATTGTGGCGATGAAGGGCGCTTACCCTAAAGAAAATCTAACACAACTTCCGGTTCAATTTGCCGTTGACAAAGTGTATCCAGTGGTAGTTCCAAGTCTCGAGGCGAAACGACATTTGGTGATCATTAAACGAACTTAGTTATCTTAGTTATTACAGCGTTTACTATATAGAAAAAACTTTTGTTTATGAGGGTATTAATTTGGGAGCGAATCGAGTGGCAAAAATTTTGGCGATAACAAACCAGAAAGGCGGCGTAGGAAAAACTACTACAAGTGTGAATCTAGCTGCGAGCCTTGTGGCCGCAAAACGGAGCGTATTGTTAGTAGATCTTGATCCGCAAGGAAATGCCACCATGGGCAGCGGCGTAGACAAGCGCACGCTGCAACGAACGGTATACCATGCATTGGTTAATAATCAGCGCATCACGGATACTCGTATAACTGCAACCAGTGGTAAGTATGACTTAATACCCGCTAATCGTGATTTAGCAGGTGCAGAAATAGAAATGGTAGGATTACCTCGACGCGAAATGCGCCTGAAAGAAGCCTTAGAAAAAGTAAAAAATGAATATGATTTCATCCTTCTTGATTGTCCGCCAGCGCTCAATTTACTCACGCTCAACGGTTTGTGTGCAGCACATGCGGTGATGATTCCGATGCAATGTGAATATTATGCGCTCGAAGGCCTAAGCGATTTAGTCAATACCATAAAAAGAGTGCGTGCTAATTTAAACCCGGTGCTTGAAATCGAGGGTTTGTTGCGCACCATGTTTGATCCGCGAAGCACCTTGACGCAACAAGTCTCGGATCAACTAAGAGATCATTTCGGAAGCAAAGTTTACCGTACCGTGATCCCACGTAATGTGCGACTGGCAGAGGCCCCAAGCTTTGGGAAACCGGGGTTATATCACGACAAATTATCAAAAGGAACACAAGCATATCTTGCGTTGGCAGGCGAGATTCTTAACAGGTATTCCGCCAATGTGGCATCTATCTGAGAAAAGTTCAAGATAAACCAGGTTCATTTTATGCCAATAGCGCATAAGAAGGAAATGAGGTAGAAGATGGCAAAATTGAAAGGATTGGGAAGAGGACTAGATGCTTTGTTATCAGGGAGCGGTGATACTGGCGCCGCAGGAGAAGCGCTGCGGAACCTGAAAACATCCTTTTTGCAACCAGGTAAATATCAGCCTCGCACTAGTATGGACAAAGCGTCACTTGCAGAGCTGGCTGAGTCGATAAAAGTGCGCGGGGTAATGCAGCCAGTATTGGTAAGGAAGGTGTCTGATAGTAGTTACGAGATCATCGCAGGCGAGAGGCGCTGGCGGGCGGCACAAATGGCCGGACTTATGGAGGTGCCTGCACTGATACGTGAAGTAGCGGATGAAGCAGCGTTAGCCATGTCGCTGATTGAGAATATTCAGCGAGAAGATTTAAATCCCTTGGAAGAGGCTTTGGGGGTTCAGCGACTCATTAAAGAGTTTGATTTGACTCATCAAGCAGCTGCCCGCGCAATTGGTAGTTCGCGTAGCGCCGTCTCAAACTTGTTGCGTTTGCTTAGTCTGCCGGTAGCAGTACAAAAGCTAATGATGGAGGGCAAGCTAGACATGGGGCATGGCCGCGCTTTACTTGCGCTTCCTACAGCGAAGCAAAGTGAGATTGCAAACGTAGTGGCCCAAAAACAGCTTTCCGTGCGTGAAACCGAAAAACTAGTATATCGGATCGAACATTTACCAGCGAAAAAACATTTCAAACGGAACCGCGATTTAATTCGTTTGCAAGAAGAAGTTTCATCGAAGCTGGGCGCACAAGTTACTATTAAGCCAGGAAAGAAAAATTCTGGAAATGTGGTCATACATTACAGCAATTTAGACCAGCTAGATGAGATATTAGCTCGACTGTGAAAAGTTATCTGCATAAGACTTTCTCTCTAATATTTAATTGCTTGCATACAAAAACTTTGAATAAAAAAGAGAGCATAAGTCATTCTGTCTTAAGGACAATATATAGGAAAAATAGTATCAGGCCATTCTTCTTACATAGAATTTTGGCCAACACTTACTCTTGATAAACGGGATATTAATGGTTGGTCATATCTGCATTAATTTAATTTTAACTCAGTCGCATAACAAATTGCTTGACTTGAGGCACTTTTGTCGGCTAATCTGAGCGGGTTGATTTTCGGTCGGCGAGAAGAGTAAAAGGTAAAAGCCTCCGTTAACTAGATCATCAAAAGCTATTTGTCAGCG
>JAHELA010000129.1 GCA_024644425.1 Nitrosomonadaceae bacterium | reverse complement strand
TTCCAATCCAAAGCCAAAGTTGGCGAAAAAAGTAAGGCGGATTGATGGGAAAACGAGGAGCGGGTATAGCTGGGGGTAGTCTGCTTATTGGCACAGTGCTTGGTATTATCATGGTTACCGTAGTATTAGCTGGTGAAGCCGCTCTTTCCACCACTGAATTTTGTACCAGCTGTCATTCCATGTCCTATCCGGCAAAGGAATTAAAAGAATCTTCCCATTATGGCGCTTTGGGCGCTAATCCAGAGTGTAAACACTGTCATGTTCCCCAGGGTCTAGGGAATCTCCATTTAGCGATAGAAACACATATCGTCGATGGTGCAAGGGAACTGTATATGGAGTTTACTGAAGACTACTCTACTCTTGAGAAATTCAATGAGCGACGGCTGATAATGGCGCATGATGCGCGTATGAATTTAAAAGGATGGGATAGTATTACTTGTCGAGAATGCCATAGAAACCCTCAGCCACCGGGTGCAGATGCCAAAGCTGCACATAAGAAGATGGAAACGGAAGGTGCAACCTGCATCGATTGCCATCAGAACCTGGTGCACGAGGAAGTCGAAGAAACCGATCTCAATGCTAGTAAGGCACAAGGCAAAATGGTCGTTAGAGTAGATGAAGAGGACGAAGAAGACGAAGAAGACGAAGAGGACGAAGAAGACGACGAAGAAGATGAAGAAGACGGAGAAGATGAAGAAGACGGAGAAGATGAAGAAACAGTTTAAGTTATAAGAATCTACTAGATATGTTTGTCCAATAAAAGTTACTTGTACTATATCTAGCTAGCATGAAATTTATTTATTATTTTTACATTTTAGTTTGAGAAACATCGGCCTTTGTCAGGTAAAATTGTGCACGAGTATCGCATCTCTTGAATGTCACCTGCGCGATTAAAAGTGTATTCTGCTCTCATTGTTTTAAACTGATCTCTGGTAAATGAAATTGACTTAGGTACGTAGCGTTCTTCGTTCCAAAATCTCACTCTACAAAAATCAGGCTCCGATCTGCAAATCTTTTTAAGAGCTGCCCCATAAACTGCTATATCAGTATCCCGTTTTAAATCAATCAGAACCATATGAATATATTTACCAGTATTGCCAAGCTGTACAGATCTAACAAGTCGCCAGCCGTCACCACTATGTAATGGTTGTGATGAACTCGATGCTGCCCAAAAAAAAGCAAATACGATAAATATAAAGAATATAGTTTTTTTGATCATGATTTTCTCTGTCTAAAGTTTCTTTGCTTATAATTACCGAAGAATTAGATAAGGCTAATAAGAATATTTCTTAAAATATTTGGCGGAGAGGGTGGGATTTGAACCCACGTGCCAGGTTACCCTGACCATCTGATTTCGAGTCAGCGCCGTTATGACCACTTCGGTACCTCTCCAATTTACTACGACAAACATTCTACCAGTTAATTTTATCTTTGTTCGTGAAAGAAATATGTCAGAATAACTCAAAATCATGCAAACCTCTTTAGTACGTATTTTTCTATTAGTTCTTTCGCTTTTTGTTTGCGGTTCTTTGATAATTTCTTGTGATTCTTCAGAGAGATCAGTACCTTTACTTAATAAAACTGATGAGTTAATAGTCATTACTGTAAATGGCCGTGATACATATTATAAAAATCCGGAAGGTGTATATGCTGGATTGGAGTTTGATCTCGTCTCAGAATTTGCTAAGGGATTAGGAAAGAAAATAAAGTTTATAGTTGTATCAGACATGAAAGAGATGTTATTAGCTTTAGAGAAGCATAGGGGGCATTTTGCGGCCGGTGTTAGTGTTACCAACAAGAATAAGTTACGTATCCGTTTTGGTCCAATCTATCAGAGCACACAACCGCAAGTTGCTTACAATACAAGTAACTCTACACCAAAAAATATTCAGGATTTGGTTGGAAAGAATATCGAGGTTGTAAGGGGAACAGTACATATCGAAAGGTTAGATGAGGCTAGACTTCAGGCCCCAAACTTAAAGTGGACTGAAACGGACAAAACAACTGAGAAATTACTGGCTAGACTAGCAGAGGGAAAAATTGATCACATAGTAACGGATTCAATACATATAAGCCGCGCAAAGAATTTCTATACAAATTTGGATGTAGCTATAAATTTAGGTATAGGAACTAGTAAGGCGTGGGCATTTCCAATAAATGTAGATCGAGAATTACAGGAGAAAGTACAAAAATTCTTTAAGCGAATCAAGAAAAATGGAACACTGGGTCGCTTGCTAGACAGATATTATGGGCACATTTCTCAGTTGGAAGAAGATGATGTAAATAAATTTTTAGAAAAAATACGTACGGATCTTCCCGATTTACGAGATTATTTTCATCAGGCTGAAGAAATAACTAAATTCGATTGGAGGCTAATTGCTGCTTTAGCATATCAGGAGTCTCATTGGGATCATATGGCTACTTCTCCTACAAATGTAAGAGGAATTATGATGTTAACAGAAGATACTGCTGAGCGGATGAAGGTGACTGATCGTCTTGACCCACAACAGAGCATTCTAGCCGGAGCACGTTATTTGCTAATCTTAAAAGATATGTTGCCACTACGTATAGAAGAGCCAGATCGGACTTGGATCGCGTTAGCTGCTTATAACCAGGGTTATGGGCATATAGAAGATGCTCGCATCTTGGCACAACAGATGGGGTTAAGCCCAGATTTGTGGGTGGATCTAAAAAAATCACTACCTTTATTAAGTAACAGTAAATATTTTGCGAAGCTAAAGCATGGTTATGCACGAGGCGGTGAAGCAGTGTTTCTAACAGAGTCTGTCCGAACTTATTACAGTATTTTACTTAAACATGAGTTCCCTTACTCAAGAGGCTCCTCAGTTTTTACTAGTACTAAGCAGAATTTAATACAGAAAAGTGAAGTACATTGATTCTGATACTATTCTGATGCCAGCTAGGCAGTATACTTGATTTTTCCAGTGTTAAAATAATAAAGAACTTAGTCTCGGAAATTTTGGAATTGAAGTGGAAATTCTGTAATAGACTTTTTAATTAATGAAATTGCTTCTTGTAACATGTCTCTTTTTTTACCAGAGATACGAACTGTATCTCCTTGTATACTAGCTTGAACTTTAAGTTTACTCTCTTTAATGAGTTTTACAATTTTTCTTGCAAGGTCAGTTCCTACTCCAATTTTTACCGTTATCTTCTGTTTAACTTTATTTCCGGTAATTTTTTCCGTTTCACCTTTTTCCATACATCGTACATCAATTCCACGCTTGGCAGATTTACCCATGAGGATATCTAATATCTGGCCAAGCTTAAATTCATCATCAGCATAAATGGTAAGAATATAATTATCCTGTTCTACTCGTGCATCTGATCCTTTGAAATCAAAGCGGGTTTTGACTTCCTTATTCACTTGATCAAGCGCATTTCTAATTTCTTGTTTGTCAACTTCTGAAACTATATCAAATGATGGCATGAGGTCTCCAATTAACATAAATTGCTTAGCACCAAAACACACATAAGAAACTAAGTAATTATCTGTTTGTGGTTCATGTGGGTGGTAACTCTCTTATTTTAAACAGGGAGCATGAAATGATTTAAGATTAATTAGTGTCCCTTCAGTTTTGATGCTATCCGCATCCGCAAAGCATTCAGTTTGATAAATCCTTCGGCATCAGATTGATTATACGACCCTTTATCTTCTTCAAATGTTGCAATCTTGGGATCAAATAGAGAATTATTTTTGGAATCCCGTCCAACTACAATTACGTTTCCTTTGTAGAGCTTTACTCTAACCCATCCGTTTACATTAGTTTGTGAAGCGTCAATCATAGTTTGCAACATATCTCGTTCAGGACTCCACCAATAACCGTTGTATATTAACTCAGCATAACGTGGCATTAATTCATCCTTCAAGTGAGCGACTTCCCTATCAAGGGTGATAGATTCTATCGCACGATGGGCACGTAACATGATGGTGCCACCAGGAGTCTCATAACACCCACGAGATTTCATGCCAACATAGCGATTCTCAACTAAATCAAGTCGTCCTATGCCATGCTTCCCACCAAGTTGGTTAAGTTCGGTGAGTATGTTTGCAGGTGAGTTTTCTTTGCCGTTTAACGCAACAATGTCTCCCTTGCTAAATTCTATATCAACATATTCTGCCTTATCAGGAGCTTTTTCAGGGGATATGCTCCAGCGCCACATGGATTCATTTGGTTCAAGCGCAGGGTTTTCTAATATGCGGCCCTCATAAGATATATGTAATAGATTAGCATCCATGCTATATGGTGAGCCAGTCTTCTTTTGCATTTCTACCGGGATATGGTTTTGTTTCGCATATTG
>JAHELA010000128.1:2677-4355 GCA_024644425.1 Nitrosomonadaceae bacterium | reverse complement strand
TTGGCCTTATATGCCATTTTTCGGCTTGTCTTGATCCAGTATCCGAGGTAAAGATAGGGTAGCTTTCGTGCACGGCATCGTTGTATTTGCCACAGGATACTATAGGTGCCAAAACTAGCTCCTTTTACATCAGGATCGAAGAATGTGTATACTGATGACATGCCATCAGGTAATTCATCAATAATACTAATTATTCGTAGTTTTTTGCCTTCATGAAATTCAACTAGTTTGGAGTTAACATTACTCTGTAGTAGGAAATCCGTATATTGTTCTCGGCTATCTTGATCAATATTTCCGTTACAATGACGTTTCATTTGGTAGTGTAGGTAGAGCTCATAATGATCCGGGTTGTAATATAATTTATTTTGTGTGGCTGTTAGATTTTGGTGTCTTTTACAGACACGGCGCTGATTGAGGCTTAAGAAAAAATTATTTACGACGACGCGGACTGGAATACAAGCTTTACAGTCATCACAATTGGGCCGGTAAGTGAAGGTACCACTCCGACGAAAACCATTTTTTATCAGCTCACTATAGGTATTTGTATCTATTAGATGACTGGGTGTTGCCACTTGCGAGCAGGCTAACTTATTTGGAAGATAGCTACAAGGATAAGATGCAGTTCTGTAGAACTGTAATGATGAAGGAAAGTCATTTAATATACTCATTATCAAATTGCCACTTCTTGATTCGATTAGGGTAGTTTACCAATTCTTTCAATATTTGACTAAATTTCTCTCGTGGGATTTCACGTGCTCCAAATGAAGCAAGGTGGGCAGATTTTATTTGACAGTCGATCATGGTAAAACCCCATCGTTCCAATTGTTTAACTAGGTGTATAAACGCTATTTTGGAAGTGTCATGGATTCGGGAAAACATTGATTCTCCGAAAAATATTTTTCCTTGAGCAACGCCATATAGGCCACCAACTAGTTTATTATCAATCCAAGTTTCTACTGAATGGGCCAATCCCATTTCATGTAGAAGTGTATATGCAGAAATCATATCTGAGTGTATCCAGGTGCCAGATTGCCTCTTGCGTGGTGCAGCGCAGGCATGTATAACTTGACTGAAATCGGTGTCAAAACGGATTTCATAGTTCTTCTTTTTAAGCATTTTACTTAACGAACGAGAAATTCTAAGCTCACTGGGAAATAGCACCATACGTGGGTCAGGACTCCACCATAGAATAGTTTCATTCTCATTAAACCAAGGAAAAATTCCATGACGATATGCTTCAACCAAGCGTTCTGGTGAGAGATCTCCGCCAGCTGCCAACAGGCCGTTTGGTCTAACGAGCGCTGTTTCTAATGGGGGAAATAATGAGCCGGGTGTCAGCCAAAAAGGCATACAAATTTCAAAATTAAAATAGAGAAGAAAATAATATAGAATTAGAGGAAAATAGAGCGGTAAATAATCATTTTTTATATTCTAAATAACACAAGTTAGATTACAGATAAAAATATGGACAAATATTTAAATCAAATATCTGGGTATTTCACCCATGTACCTGCTTGGCCGATCGTTTTACTTATGGCTGTCATCGCATGCGCCGGAATATATCAAATTTTCATTAGAAGGTATCGTACTATTTCCTCAAGCAATTGTCGTTCATCTATCCATTCTATATTATCAGGTTTGTATCCAGAGCCCACTAACTGGCCTAAAGATGTAGGCA
>JAHELA010000128.1:0-2577 GCA_024644425.1 Nitrosomonadaceae bacterium | reverse complement strand
ATATATCAAATTTTCATTAGAAGGTATCGTACTATTTCCTCAAGCAATTGTCGTTCATCTATCCATTCTATATTATCAGGTTTGTATCCAGAGCCCACTAACTGGCCTAAAGATGTAGGCAAGTACTTGCGTGATAGATTGCCTGCAATGCAAGAAGTGATAGAAGATTTTCGGCGCGATATTCCTCAAGAGAGTATACCTGCTTACAATAAGGATTGGGAAAACTACTGTAAGTTTTGCAACGAAATAACTGATGATATTTGCGCTGCAGCAGATCTAGACTCTTCCAATGCAGTAAATCCAAAACAGATTTTTCATAATCTTGTCTCTAACATTCTACGCCACATAAAATAGGTTTCTAATTATGAACTCCTCTACAGGATGATTGATATAGTTTAAGAAATTTCAGTAGAGTTTGTGTAGATGGAGGAAGAAGGATCCTAATTGCTTCAATTGCAAAAGAATACTTAAAAAATTGCCCGATATTTATGTAACATAATGTATTTTCTGACCTAACATTTCTGGAGTAATTAGCGTGATACCTTTATCAGTGACATAAAATCGTTTGCGATCTTCTTCATGATCGAAGCCTACAGTTAACCCTTCAGGAATTACGCAATTTTTATCTACAACTACTCGCTTGAAACGTACTTTTCTTCCAATATCTACGTTAGGCAATATTACAGATTCCTCAATATTGCTATAACTGTGTACATGTACGTTGGAAAATAGTAAAGATCGACGTACCGTTGATCCGCTAATAATGCATCCACCCGATACCATCGAATTTACTGCTTGACCTAATCTATCTTCTTTTTCAAGTATAAATTTAGCAGGCGGTAACTGTTCTTGATGTGTCCATATTGGCCAATTATCATCGTATAGATTGAGGTCTGGAACTACAGTAGTAAGATCAAGATTTGCTTCCCAATAGGCATCTACAGTACCCACATCTCGCCAGTAAGGTACTCCAGAAGAGGCAATATTGACGCAACTGTTAGCGAATTGGTGTGCGAATATCTGTGAGCAATTGACCAGGAAAGGAATCAGATCTTTTGCAAAGTCGTGAGATGAGCTGTGATCACCATGATCACGCATCAATTGTTCGAAAAGAAAAGGTGCGTTGAACACATAAATACCCATGCTAGCAAGTGCTTTTCCAGGCTGGCCAGGAATGGACGTGGCATTTTCCGGTTTTGGTTTCTCGGTAAAACTAGTAATTTGCCATTCATCGTTTACACTCATAATACCAAATTCGCTTGTTTCTTCTATAGGGATGCTCAGGCAAGCTACAGTCATATCAGCTGTTTTTTTAACATGGTCTGCTATTAACTTACTGTAGTCCATTTTATAAACGTGATCGCCACCTAGGATCAACACATATTTTGGATCATGACGACGTAAAATATCTATATTCTGAAATACTGCATCAGCAGTTCCTTGGTACCAAGCTTCACCTGTCATCTGCTGTGCAGGTAGTAATTCAACAAATTCCTTGAATCGCCCATCGAGAAAGCTCCATCCATATTGAATATGACGAACTAGACTTTGGGCCTTATATTGTGTAGCAACTCCGATACGTCTAATGCCAGAATTAACACAGTTAGATAGAGGAAAGTCAATGATACGAAACTTCCCACCAAACGGTACTGCAGGTTTCGCTCGCCAGTCTGTGAGTTGGTGCAAGCGGCTACCGCGTCCCCCTGCTAGTATCAGTGCTATAGTATCTCGGGTAAGGTTATTATAAAAAGAAGGGGATGCTTCGTCTTTCATTGGACAAGTACTTGTATGTATACAATCTGCATCTTCCATAATCAAACCTTATATTATTCCTTATCTTTTATATATTTGGCCAATAACCTATCTTTTAAATAATGCATTAGAACCGGATGAACTACCCCAAGCAAGTTATAATTCATTATATGCGATCTAGGCCAGTAAAGAATCATATACTCATCAAAGTTAACTACCAGAAAATCTATACTAACAGAACAAGTGTCAAAATATTTAAACTTTTCCCAGCTTTACATAGAATAAGAGTGTTGTTTTCGTATTATAAGTGGACCCAATAAAAGGGCAATGGACACAGATTCAATAGTATGTAAACTTTGCGATATACCTGAACATGAGATGCTGCAGTTATTTTTTTCTATTGCGAGTTAGATGAGGTATTTGAGTGATTGAATATATTGCAAATCATGAAATGTGATGATGTGAGCCATATGTATAAGCTAAGAGTTGAGAAAATAGATATAGAATCACTGACAATTAAGTACTTTTAATAATTAAGTTTTAAAGTTAAGTAAGAAGATATGATATGTCTACATTGACTTTATCCAGTGCTTGGGTTGCCTTACAGGTGCATCAGCGGGATATGACACAGAAACATTTACGTGAATTATTTGTTCAGGATCCCCAACGCTTTAATAAATTTTCACTGAAATTTAATGATATTTTGATGGATTTTTCAAAGCATCCTATTAATACTGATACAGTCAGATTATTAATAGCACTTGCGCGTCAACAAGGGCTTGAGGACTGGATTTCTCGGATGTTTCGTGGTGAGAGGGTAAATAA
>JAHELA010000127.1 GCA_024644425.1 Nitrosomonadaceae bacterium | reverse complement strand
CTGGTGCTTTTTTCTTAGCTGCTGGTTTTCTTTTAGCGGCTACTTTTTTTCTTGCTGGTGCTTTTTTCTTAGCTACTACTTTTCTTGCTACTGTTTTCTTCTTTGCTGCTGGTTTCTTCTTTGCTGCTGGTTTCTTCTTGGTAGTTGCCATTTCAACCTCCAAATTAAAGTTACATTAGATTACAACTTAGTACTTCTACTACACTTACTACTACATGCTCAATTATGAGGCAATAAAAAATATTACAAATACATCCTCTAAATTGTGCGGTAGTTCTTTTAATGCAGCATAGCTTCTTGAGCTTTGCTTACAAGATACTCATGAAGCACATCGGAGTCTATATTAATCCCTCCTTCCCATGACACCGCTTCTTTTATCGGATCAATACTAATTTTCTTGAATATCTCGATATCTCTCCATGCGCTAAAAATCCCAACTCCTACTAGGTCGTATAAATTTACAATACCCTTTACTCCATCTTCAAAATGTAACCAAAGACTGTAATCATTATTAGCACAACAAGATATAATTCGATTCATTAATATTAGCTCCTCATTTTAATCCCAATTTAATGCACCACCAGTCTGATATTCAGTGACTCGAGTTTCAAAAAAATTCTTTTCTTTCTTTAAATCGATCATCTCAGACATCCATGGAAAAGGATTTTTTGCTCCTGGATAGAGTGCGTCTAGGCCGATCTGCTGGCATCTGCGGTTAGCAATATAGCGTAGACATTCTTTAAACATAGACGCATTCATTCCTAAAACACCACGAGGTAATGTGTCTTCAGCATAACGGTATTCTAACTCCACAGCTTTTTGCATTAATTCATTAATTTCATCTCGAAATTCTTTTGTCCAAAGGTGTGGGTTTTCCATCTTGATTTGATTAATAACATCAATGCCAAAATTACAGTGCATAGATTCATCCCGTAAAATATATTGATATTGCTCTGCTGCACCAGTCATCTTATTTTGTCTTCCTAATGCTAGGATCTGGGTAAAGCCAACATAAAAGAATAATCCCTCCATGATGCAAGCGAATACGACCAAGCTTTTTAATAGTTTTTGATCAGTTTCTGGCGTACCAGTCTTGAATTGTGGATTAGTAAGTACGTCAATAAATGGGATCAGAAATTCGTCTTTATCACGGATTGACGCTATCTCATGATAGGCATTGAAAATTTCACCTTCATCTAGCCCAAGTGATTCAACGATGTACTGATAAGCATGTGTATGAATCGCCTCTTCAAATGCTTGGCGAAGTAGATATTGACGACATTCCGGATTGGTAATATGGCGATATGTTCCAAGTACTATATTATTAGCTGCTAGCGAATCTGCAGTAACAAAAAACCCTAGATTACGTTTTACCAGGCGGCGCTCATCCTCAGTTAACCCATTTGGATCTTTCCAAAGGGCAATGTCTCGGCTCATGTTAATTTCTTGGGGCATCCAGTGATTAGCACAGGCCGCAAGATATTTCTCCCATGCCCATTTATACTTAAATGGTACTAATTGATTAACATCTGCTTTACAATTAATAATTCTCTTGTCCTCTATTGATACACGACGATTGATGTCATCAACTACATTAATGTCAGTTACAGAGCTAACAGTTTGCAAGTGTGGCTCGGAAGTTGTTACTTTCGTGCCATTCAATACTCCCTCATGCACGGGAGTTTCTGATTGCAACTGTTTGTCTTCAAATGTCAGCATATACTTCTCCTTTTGTTCCTATTGATGCATGAATTACTGGCATGACTCACATTCAGAGTCATCGATCGAACAGTACTTTAACTCAGCAGCCGTCGGCGACACACCCATCGTAGTCATACTCCCATCGGCAGGTACTGAATTCAAGGCGCCTGCTTTGACTGTAGATTTCTCGGCTGATGTTGCGCCTAGTGTGCGAAGATAGTAAGTAGTCTTTAGACCCCTCAGCCACGCAAGTTTGTAGGTTTCGTCTAACTTTTTACCAGAAACGCCTGCCATATAAATATTGAGTGATTGCGCCTGGTCAATCCACTTTTGTCGCGCCGCTGCAGCTTCAATTAACCATTGCGGCTCAATTTCAAATGCGGTAGCGTAAAGTTTGCGGATATCAGCTGGAACTCGGTCTATCTTGTTTAGAATACCATCAAAATACTTGAGATCAGCGATCATTACTTCATCCCAAAGGCCAAGTTTTTTTAGGTCTTTTACTAGAGATTTATTGGCAATAGTAAATTCCCCTGACAAATTAGACTTTACGTAGAGATTCTGATAGGTTGGTTCAATACTAGCAGACACGCCAATAATGTTGGAGATGGTCGCGGTCGGCGCGATCGCCAAGCAATTGGAGTTCCGCATACCAAATTTCTGGATACGGTTACGTAGTTCATCCCATTCCAACGATGTAGTTGACATATCAATTTCGACATAGCCACCACGCGCTTCCTTTAACAGATCAAGGGTATCTTGAGGTAGTATCCCTTGATCCCATAAGCTTCCACGATAAGAAGCATAACAACCGCGTTCTTCGGCCATTTCTGTAGAGGCCCAATAGGCGTGAAAGGCTATTGTTTCCATTGAACGATCGGCAAACTCTACTGCTTTTTCAGATGCATAAGGAATACGTAACATGTGTAGGCAGTCTTGAAATCCCATGATGCCTAGCCCTACTGGACGATGTTTAAAGTTGGAATTACGTGCCTTGTCAACAGCATAAAAATTAATATCTATTACATTGTCCAACATACGCATAGCAGTGCTAACTGTACGTTTGAGTTTGTGCACATCAAGTTTTCCATTTTTGATATGTGCGGCCAAATTGACTGATCCTAAGTTGCATACAGCGATTTCCTGATCATTTGTATTCAGAGTGATCTCAGTACAAAGATTAGAGCTATGTACAATCCCCTCATGATTTTGAGGTGAGCGAATATTGCATGGATCCTTGAAAGTAATCCATGGATGCCCAGTTTCAAATAACATGCTAAGCATCTTGCGCCACAATTGTTGTGCGGGAATTTTTTTGTACTGGTCAAGTTCTCCGCGTTCAATTTTTTTCTCATAAGCTAGGTACGATTGCTCAAATTCCTTGCCAAACTTTTCATGTAGGTCAGGCACGTCAGAAGGTGAAAAAAGGGTCCAATCATTCCCTTCCATTACCCGTTTCATAAGCAGATCGGGAACCCAGTTTGCGGTGTTCATATCATGGGCCCGGCGACGGTCATCGCCAGTATTCTTGCGTAATTCCAGAAACTCCTCAATGTCTAGATGCCATGACTCTAGGTAAGAGCAAACCGCCCCTTTACGTTTACCACCTTGGTTTACTGCTACTGCAGTGTCAGACACAACTTTTAAAAATGGCACCACGCCTTGCGATTTGCCATTGGTTCCTTTTATGTATGAACCCATTGCCCTTACTGGTGTCCAGTCATTTCCTAAGCCTCCAGCATACTTGGCAAGCAGAGCATTCTCCTTGATTGATTCAAAAATGCCATTTAGGCTATCTGCTACTGTCGAAAGATAACATGAGGACAATTGAGGGCGACAGGTGCCTGAATTAAACAATGTTGGAGTTGAGCTCATGAAGTCAAAATTTGATAGAAGATGATAGAACTCAATAGCACGCGCTTCCCGATCAACTTCATTCAGCGCGAGCCCCATTGCTACACGCATAAAGAACGCTTGTGGCAATTCGATACGCTGACCTTCCTCATGCAGGAAATAGCGATCATACAAGGTTTGTAGACCAAGATAATCAAATTTGAGATCACAGGAAGCATCAAGCGCTTTTGCTAAACGAAGTAGATCAAACTGTGCCATACGTGTATCTAGAAGTTCAGCATCGATACCGCGTTTGATGAAGCCAGGGAAATACTCTGAATAGCGAAACGCCATTTCCTGCTGAGTCACTTCCTCTCCAAGTACTTCTAGACGAATGCTATGCAACAAAAGTCTTGCGGTGACATAACTATAAGCTGGGTCTTTTTCAATCAACGCGCGCGCCGAAAGAATAACTGATTTTCTTACCTCTTCTATCGGCACCCCATCGTATAGATCTTTTAATGTAGCGTTTAGTATCAGCTCGCTATTTACTGCTTCACCTAGTTCTACACAGGAAGACTCTATTAATGCTAGCAATCTTGTCGTATCTAATGGTGTTTTGTGACCATTTTCCACTACATGTAGGATACTAACTGATACTTCTTCCGTAGCTTTTTCTTTCTGTTTTGCTCGTTCTCGCGCCCGATCTTCGCGGTAAAGCACATAAGCACGTGCCACATCATGCTCGCCAGAGCGCATCAAAGCAAGTTCTGCTTGGTCCTGAATATCTTCAATATGAAAAGTTCCGCCTACCGGTTGGTGGC
>JAHELA010000015.1 GCA_024644425.1 Nitrosomonadaceae bacterium | reverse complement strand
GGCACATCCAGAAATTCCTGACTGAATCTACCTACATACACTGCTGGATATTCAACCAATGCGGTAACTTCATCCAAGAGAGCATCATCCCGTAGTATTTCTCCATTTTCTTTCTTGCTGCATTGAAGTAATTCTTCCCATATCATTGCCTTACGTTTATCAAAACTTGCAATAACATATCCCTTTTTATATAGTAAGTTTTCATAATCACTAGCATGAGGAATTTCAACGTGGCCCTTGCTTAGAAAGCGGTGACCCAAAGTTTCTGACTTAGCGCTGCTCAATCCAAGCAGTAATTCTGTTTCACATAGTATATTTTTGCCGTGTATCATAAAAAAATTATGTACAGGACGTACAAATTGAGTAGTACCAATGCCCCAACGCATTACCTTAGGAACTGGCATTTTTGGTAATAATTCTTGTAAAATGTTAATAAGCACGCTGCCGAGGCTTTTGCCTGGCTGCTTATGCTTATAGGTATAACAAAGTACACCCTTATTATCAGGTCCCTGTTGTAAGTCATCTATGTTAACTCCACATGAGCGTGCAAAGCCTTGTAGCGCTGGAGTCGCCTTACCAAAAGCATCATGTGCCGCGGCCACTGTTGGCCCCTTACGCTCGATTAGTTTTTCAGACTGGGCATCCGAAACTGTAGTTATGGAAACAGCTAAACGACGTGGAGTAGCATAAGCTGTCAATTTGCTTTCGGCACTCAGTAAGCTACTCTGCTCCAGGCTATTAAATACCCCTTGAGAAAAATTATCGCTCAAAATTTGCAATAATTTTGGCGGTAACTCTTCAGTCAGAATTTCTATAAGCAATGTGTCTTGCATTTAAACCTATCAGTTTTATTTTGAAAGCATTGGAAAACTCAATGTCTCACGCGAATCGTAATATGCTGCTGCAACTAGTCTCGCCAATGCCCTGACTCGACCTATATAAGTTGCACGTTCAGTCACCGAAATCGCGCCGCGCGCATCTAGCAAATTGAAAGCGTGGGAACATTTCAATACCTGTTCGTAACTTGGTAGCGGAAGATTCAATTCTATAAGGCGTTTTGCCTCAGATTCGTACATGCTAAATTGCTCGAGGAGAAGATTCACGTTGCTGCTCTCAAAATTATATTTGGACTGCTCTGTCTCATTCTGATGATAAACATCGCCGTAAGTGATTCCTTTTGCCCAAATTAGGTTGAACACGTTATCAACTCCTTGCAGGTTCATCGCAAGACGCTCTAAACCATAGGTGATCTCTCCTAGTACTGGCTTGCAATCAAGGCCACCAACCTGTTGAAAGTAAGTAAATTGTGTTACTTCCATTCCGTTAATCCATACTTCCCAGCCCAAACCCCAGGATCCAAGCGTAGGTGATTCCCAATCGTCCTCAACGAATCGAATATCGTTTACTGAAGAATCAATCCCCAATTCTCGTAACGAATCAAGATATAGATCCTGAATATTGTCAGGTGAGGGCTTAAGTACCACCTGGTACTGATAGTAGTGCTGCAAACGATTTGGATTATTTCCGTAGCGCCCGTCTTTGGGACGACGAACTGGCTGCACATAAGCAGCTTTCCAGGATTCTGGCCCTAGGGCACGCAAGAAAGTTGCTGTATGGAATGTGCCCGCTCCCACTTCCATGTCATATGGTTGTAACAACACACAACCCTGATTGTTCCAGTAGCGCTGCAGAGAGAGGATAATTTCCTGAAATGTAAGCATGAAAACACCTGAGTGAAACCAAAATAATCTAAACAATTGGGATTTTACAGGGTTTTTCTTGTACCGCGAAAGTTCAATAACAAACCTACGAATAAAGACAAACCAATAAACCCCAATACCAAACTATTTCCAAAAAGAACATAGGGAGTTGCGCCTGTGTATCCTTGCACCAATCCATTCAGTGTTGTTGTGGTAAACACTTCTGCTTTCTTCAACACTACACCACGCTCATTTATTATCGCGCTAATACCCGTATTAGTAGCACGTAGCATATAGCGGCCCGTTTCAAGCGCTCTCATTTGTGAAATCTGCAAATGCTGATGTGGGCCAATGGAACGACCAAACCAAGCGTCATTAGTAACGTTAGCAAGCAGTGTTGCTTGGGGTAATTGAGAGATAAGCTCTTCACCAAATACATCTTCATAACAAATATTTACTGCAACGCTTTGCCCGGCTAAATTCATAGGACGTTGATTAGTTTCTCCGCGTGAAAAATCTGATAGTGGAATTTTTAGAACCTCTATAACCCAACCAAATATTAGTTTAGACGGAATGAATTCACCAAACGGTACTAAATGATGTTTACGGTATATCTGTTCAGAAGAAATTCCAAAACTGAACATGGAGTTATAATAATTTCCAGATCGTCCTGGAGATGTTTCAACCATACCAACAAGAAGATCACCATTATTCCGTTCCGCATGTGTAGAAAGTTGTGCCAGGTAATTGGAAGGAACCTCGCCACGAGTCAATGGTAACGAAATTTCTGGTGTAATAATAAGACGACTATCACTTTCAAGCGCAAGCTTGGCATATGTATCCATTGTACGAATAACATGCTCAGGTCTCCATTTCATTTCCTGAGAAATATTTCCTTGTAACAAACTTACAGTTACTGGCTCACCTTGCGGCTTGGTCCAACTGACATGTTGTAAGCCAAAACCGATAATCCAGATCACGGATAAAATTAAAGCATTACTCCAGGTGCGTAATGGCTTTTCAATAAATAAGCTTATAAGTGCAGCGCTAAAAACAAGTATCAGTGAAACACCATATACCCCTACCAACGCAGCGAAACCAACAAGCGAACTAGAGGGAGCCTGTGAATAGCCTACTGCTAACCAGGGGAAACCAGTAAATAACACACCACGTAACCATTCAGATAACGCCCACAGCGTAGCAGCTAATAATGCCCACACTAAGGGCGCTTCAATATTTAACTTCCTCAGAATCCAGCCTGTTAATGTCACGAATAAAGAAAGGTAAGCACAAAGTATGATCAGGAAAAACACAGCAATTGAAGCTGGCATTGCACCAAACTCATGCAAGCTTACATATAACCAGGTAACGCCTGCGCCAAACATACCCATACCAAAACAAAAACCAAGCAAAGATGCTTGGAATGGTGTTGCACTCTTACGCCAGAAATAAAGTAGTAGCGCAATTGTAATAATTGGAACGGGGAAAAGATAAAATGGGGCAAATCCAAGAACAGTAAGAGCACCGAGTAAAAAAACAGCAATCAAATAAAGGATGGCATTATGTTTTAAATCTCGAGTCCTAATCTTTGAGCTTTTGCTACTCAATCCTCGCACTTAATTTCCTCAACCAATACTGTATGCAATCTACGACTATCTGCACGTAGTACAATAAATTTTAAGGAACCAATGACAACTGACTCACCACGCTTCGGCAACCTGCCAAATTTGTTCAATACTAAGCCACCAACCGTATCGTAATCATCATCACTAAATTCCACGCCAAGCATTAAATTAAAATCAGCTATTTCAGTAACGGCTTTTACACGGTAGTGCCCATTCAGTTCCTGAACAATATTGTCTTCGGACTCATCATAATCGTACTCATCTTCGATTTCTCCAACAATCTGTTCCAAAACATCTTCTATAGTTACTAATCCTGCGACACCACCATACTCATCCACTACTATCGCAATGTGGTTTCGGTTGCTACGAAAATCTTTTAGAAGCACATTTAACCGTTTGGATTCAGGAATGAACACCACAGGACGTAATATTTCACGTGCATTGAACTCTTCTCCGCCCGCGTAATAACGTAATAAATCCTTTGCCAACAAAATGCCAATAACGTTATCTTTACTGTTCTCAGTTACTGGAAAACGTGAGTGCGCTGTTTCGATCATTAGCGGAACAAACTTATCTGGTGTTTCACTGATGTCAATTACATCCATTTGTGAACGTGGCACCATAATATCGCTTGCTTTCATCTCAGAAACTTGCATCACGCCCTCAATCATGCTCAAAGCGTCAGAATCCAGAAGGTTGCGTTCAAACGCAGAATGTAATAACTCAATCAACTGTTCACGATCTTCCGGCTCACGTAGTAGCATCGTACTTAAGCGTTCAAGCCATTTAGGTTTAGGTAAGGGATTATCCATTTTAAAACATTAGTCAGAATTTAAAAAATAGGATTTAAGTAACTATGTATAAAACTGTCACAGTCATTCTTAACTCATTAATTTATATTTCGCATTTGAGTCAATAAACTTAAAATTCTTGGTAGGGATTATCAAACCCAAGTCTCATGATAATTTTTGTTTCTAACGTCTCCATTATCTCTGTACTTTTACGATTTCTATGCTCATAGCCCTGTAGATGAAGAACACTGTGTACTACAAGATGCGCATAATGTGCCATCAGATCTTTCTGCTGCTGATTTGCCTCCCTTTCAACAACAGATGCACATATCACAACATCTCCAGACAGCGGTATAGTATCGCCATAAACAAAAGTTAATACGTTAGTGGCATAGTCTTCGCCGCGAAATTTTCTGTTGTATCTATAACCCTCCGCCTCGCCAACTATACGCAATGCAATCTCTGCATTTTGTATCAGCCCAGCCTTAAACCATTTACGAAAAAGTGTCCGTGTAGGAATCTGCTTTAAATAAGGTGTAATCTCGTTTGCGTACTGTACAGTTAGTTTTAATTTTATATTGTTCCGAACAGTTCCTTTAGGAATCTTGGGAACTTCATTTTTATTTTTCATACTTTTCGTATGCGTTAACAATTCTCTGCACCAAGGGATGGCGCACTACATCTTCAGACTCAAAATTGGTGAAAGCCACACCACGTACTTTTTCTAACACCTGCTTAGCCTCCACCAATCCACTCTTCTGGTTCTTAGGCAAATCAATTTGAGTGACATCGCCTGTTACAATCACCTTTGAACCAAACCCAATACGAGTAAGAAACATTTTAATCTGCTCTGGAGTAGTATTCTGCGCTTCATCAAGGATGATGAATGATTTATTTAATGTACGCCCACGCATAAAAGCTAACGGAGCAATCTCAATTGCACTACGCTCAAACTGTTTGCTAGTCTTATCGAAACCCATTAAATCATATAGTGCATCATAAAGTGGCCTTAAATAGGGATCTACTTTTTGCGCCATGTCACCAGGAAGAAAACCCAGACGCTCTCCAGCTTCTACAGCTGGACGTACTAGTACAATGCGCTCTATCGTATCTCGCTCCAGAGCGTCAACAGCACTAGCTACTGCAAGATATGTCTTACCTGTACCTGCTGGCCCAATAGCAAAAGTAATATCATGTTCTTGAATCTGTTTTAAATACAATACCTGGCGCGGCGTCCGACCGTGTAAATCGTTTCGGCGAGTAATTAGTGCTGGTATTGGCACTTCCGGTTCAACAGAAGAAGGAGTTGTTTGTTTTGCTGGGTGATGTGGATTCATCACCTCAATTAACCCTAACTGAACTTGCTCTATGCTCAAATTATGTTTTGCCTGACTGTATAAATGTTGTATTAACCATACCGCTAGCCTGGTTTGAGCAACTTTGCCTCCAATGTTGAAATGCTCGCCACGCCGTTTTATGGAAACATCAAGAGCAGCCTCAATTTGCGTGAGGTTTTCATCCATCACCCCGCATAAATTTGCAAGGCGCTGATTATCGTCTGAAGGAAAAGAAATTTCTACTGGTTTAGGTTTCAACGGACATTAAAAACAGTTAATAAGCCTAATTTTTGTAGTGACAATCATGCTTTATAGAAGATAAGCTAGTATTTGCGCTGCTTACAATTTCACCACGTAATGAATGCGACAAGGCACCAGTTATTACAACATCAATAAAACTTCCAATTTCACTAGCATCACCAGAGAAATTTACCATACGGTTGTTATCGGTACGTCCACAAAGTTCACCATAATTTTTCTTTGATATCCCTTCTATTAAAATACGCTGAGTACTTCCTAACATATCTTGACTAAAAGTTAGTGACTGAAGCTGAATCTTTTTCTGAATACGTTGTAATCGATCTTGCTTCATTTTGTTTGGGGTTTCGTCTGATAACTCGGCAGCTGGCGTGCCAGGACGTGGGCTATAAATAAAACTGAAAGAATCATCAAAATTTACTTCTTCAACCAGTTCCATTGTAGCTTCAAAATCTTCTTCGGTCTCTCCAGGGAAACCAATGATAAAATCAGATGTGATAGATATATCTGGGCGAATAGTTCGAAGCTCTCGTACAATGGATTTGTATTCCAATGTTGTGTATCCACGTTTCATTGCTGCCAAAATTCGATCAGAACCAGACTGTACTGGCAAATGTACGTGGCTTACCAGTTTTGGTAACCTTTCATAGGTTTCTATAAGGCGCGTAGTGAATTCTCTAGGATGAGACGTTGTATACCGAATACGTTCAATTCCAGGAATCTCATTGATACATGTAAGCAACAACGCCAGATCTGCAACATCACACCCTACCCCATCTTCCATTATTCCACGATAGGCATTTACATTCTGCCCTAATAGGGTAACTTCTTTGATACCATTATTTGCTAGCCTCTCAATCTCTATTAGAACATCGTTCAATGGACGCGAGACCTCCTCACCACGAGTATAAGGCACCACACAAAAACTGCAATACTTGCTACAGCCCTCCATAATAGAAACAAAAGCTCTTACACGCCCCTTACGCTGAATCAATGACTCTGGTAAATAATCAAATTTCTCAATCTCAGGAAAAGTAATGTCTACCTGTGGTCGACCAGTATCTTCACGAGCTTTTATCAATTGTGGAAGCCGATGTAAAGTTTGTGGTCCGAATACCACATCTACATAAGGTGCTCGCTTAATAATGGTTGCTCCCTCTTGACTAGCAACACATCCTCCCACACCAATGATTAAAGCAGGATTAGCTTTTTTCAAAGACTTGATACGCCCCAAATCATGAAATACTTTTTCTTGAGCTTTTTCACGTACTGAACAAGTGTTAAAAAATATCATGTCAGCATTTTTTGGGTCATCCGTTTGCTCCATACCCTCTGCAGCATGAAGTGTATCCACGATTTTCGCAGAGTCATATTCATTCATTTGGCAACCAAAAGTTTTGATATAGAGTTTCTTTGCCATAAATAAAGAATTGTTAATAAACTATTAATAAATTAGGTATTTCTTCACTCATCTTTTTCGTACTTTCCCTCTATCTCTACCTGAGCAGCTTCTTCGGTAGTGAGCAGCCAAATTCTTTGTACGTCACCTGTAGGTCCAATCCAATATAAGACGGGCCCGAACTCGCTAAGCATCGATGGCAGAACAATGAGGTTATCTGTCCCGCGAATTTGACCGCCTGCACCTAACTGCAACAGCTTGCCGCTTATCTCTATTTTCGGGTAGTCAATCGCTGTTAGTTCACCCAGCTTACTATTTGATGGAGGTATAGGAAATAAGCGAGATAATTGGGCATGAACATTGCCGACAAGTACACCTGCCATAGCAATAACTAAAACTGACAGAAACAATTTTCTTTTCATTATAAATTAGTTCCTAGTTTCTACGTAATCATATTAATATGTAGAAGAAAATAAAAATCGAAATTGTACCAGCTCTTTACTAGTTAAATCTTCTTTAACCCTTAAGTTTGACTAATGTATGTAACGTTAATGCTATAAACATAAAAGCGTCATATTTTGTTTCTTCTCTAATCTTTATTTATCAAAGAAATTACTAAAACATAGAAATGATTCTTTTAAAAACTATCATTTCTAAATGCTCTTAAATTTGTTATGTAATCTATATAAAAAAATCCACTTACCACCCAGAACAAGCAGCAATTGCTCGTGTTAAAATGAACGGCAAATTATGTAATTCTTTCATTATCATATAAATGCCAAACCCGTCTATACCTTCAAAAATCATAATTGCTACGCGCGAAAGCACACTTGCTCTCTGGCAAGCAAATTTTGTCAGGCAATTGCTAGCAAAATTATACCCACAAAGCGAAATTAGTATTCTCGGCATGACCACTCGTGGAGACCAGATACTTGATACATCACTCTCCAAAATTGGGGGCAAAGGATTGTTTACAAAAGAATTAGAACAATCAATGATAGAGGGGCGCGCAGATATTGCTGTACATTCCATGAAGGATATACCAATGAATTTGCCATCAGGATTTATACTAGCTGCCATTGGAAAACGTGAAGATCCACGTGATGCTTTTGTCTCTAACCAGTATACTAGCCTTGACGAACTTCCAGCTGGCAGCGTGGTAGGCACTTCTAGCTTACGTCGTGAAAGCCAGTTGGGAGCACGTTTCCCTCATTTACAAGTACAGCCGTTACGAGGTAATGTGCAGACGCGATTGCGTAAACTGGATGAAGGGCAATATGCGGCAATAATTCTAGCAGCAGCAGGCCTAAAGCGTCTTGGTCTAGCTAACCGCATTACAACCGAATTAAGTACAGAGCTAAGTCTTCCAGCAGTAGGACAGGGTGCGCTTGGAATAGAATGTTTGTCTGATAAATCTGACATGGTTAAACTCATGAAACCGCTACATCACCTTGAAACTGCTCAGTGTGTAGAAGCAGAACGAGCTATGAGTCGAGAACTTGGGGGAAGTTGCCAAGTACCGCTTGGTGGCTTTGCAGAAATTGTAGAACAAAAATTGATTCTACGCGGTTTCGTCGCAAGCCCTGACGGGTCTCGCATGGTAAGTAACCAATTATGTGGCAGTCCAGAAGCAGGCAAAATTATGGGTGTAGACTTAGCGCGAAACTTAAAGATGCAAGGTGCGGATGAAATTTTGGCAGCGCTAGAGTATACAAACGACTAAACAAGCGGTTATCCTAATCTATTAACCACATAATAATAGTCCACTAGTTCTAGTTGTTGGTATATATTGATGATCATGTTGTGATAACAGTGAAAATAGATATTTTTTAAAAAAATATGAGCACAGAAATTCAATCTGATGTTACCAAAAAGCCGGAAGTAAGTAATCCAGAAGGTAGTGGCAAGCCACATACTGCTGGTAAGAAAAAAGGTCTTAATTACTTTGTCTTTCTACTTTTGATTGCTGCTATAGCTGTTGCTGTCATTGCAGCATGGCAATGGTTTGAAGCTAACAGTCAAATTAAAGATTTACAGAAAGAGTTTGAAAAGCTTGTGTTAGAAGTAGATTCTCGTTTGATAGAAGTAGATTCTTCTAATAAGGAGATAACTAATATTACTGACGAGGTTAGAGAAAGTCGTGAGGAAATAGAAGCTAAAATTAAGTTACTCGAAACTAACCTAACTGAATCTATAAATAGGCAAGAAACCCTGGAGGAGCTTTACCAAAATCTTGCACCTAGTCGTGACGAAGTAACAATGGAAGAAGTAGAGCAGTTGCTTCTTATTGCAAACCAACAACTACAAATAGCAAATAATGTAAAATCTGCCCTAATTGCAATGCAAGAGGCCAACGTAAGACTACAACGTATAAACCACCCACAACTGTTTCCTGTACGAAGCGCGCTTACAAAAGACATAAATCTACTGAAAGCTTTACCAAAGGTTGATACTATGGACATTAGCCTACGACTTGAAAATCTTGCTGAAGCAGTAGATAAACTGCCACTAATAATGGAAATCCGCCCATCAATATCTGACACCCCTCCATCCATTACTTGGATACCAGACGGGGCATTGTCAGAATTTTTTCAAGAAATTTGGAATGACATAAAACAATTAGTACGTATTCAACATGTGGACAAGCAAAATATACCGCCACCTTCACATTCATATTTTCTACGTGAGAATCTAAAATTGCGCCTACTGTCAGCACATAACGCTCTACTTGCTCGCGATACAATAAACTTCAAGACCAATCTCAAGATTTCTATAGAATGGATCAATAAGTATTACGACAATAAATCTAAACTTACTATCAGTATGCTAGAAACCTTACGCCAATTACACGATAAAGAAATTAATATTGAGCTTCCCAATATCTCCTCAAGCTATGATGCGATACGCAAGTACCGACTTGCAGTCAGAAAAAAAACCGTATCCATTAACTCTAATTCAGCTAAACATAAGCGTATGCTGGAAAATGCTGGGGCCGATAAAAATGATAATAAACTAATAGAATCTGCATCTACAGCGGAATCTAAAGCTAAAGTAAGATCGGAAGCGGAAGCAGGAAGAAAAACAGAAACGAAGACAGAAATAGAGATTAAAGTGGAAGAAAAAGTAGAGACTGAATCAAAAAATGAAATGAAATTGGATAAGAAAGAAGATACAGGCTCAGAAAATGATGTGAAAGTGGGGGAGGATGGATAGATGAAACTAGTTTTCTGGCTGCTAGCGTTGTTTATAGCTGCGGGAGTAATAGCACTTGCAGCTAAATATAATAGCGGATACATTTTGATTGTAATGCAGTCATACCGTGTTGAACTTTCGCTTAATATGCTATTGATATTATTAGTTGCATTATTTTTTATTTTTTATTTTTTATTAAGACTCTTAATCGTTACCTTTCGATTACCATCAAAGGTACACGCATTCCGAAAGAAACGACGTCATGAAGCAGCGCACATGGCCTTACTTAACGGGACTAAAGAATTCTTAGAAGGGCGATATACTAAAGCCGAGAAAACTGCAAACAAAGCAATAAAATTTAAAGAATCACCTGCATTTATCGCAACGAACGCCGTTATTGCGGCCCGCTCTGCACACGAACTGAATAAGTATTCTCAACGCGATGAATTTATTAATGTTCTAGAAAATGATGCACCCGACGAAATAGCGCTACTTGTTACGACAAAAGCTGAATTGTTGCTAGATGAAAACCGTCATGAAGAGGCACTAAAGATCTTACACACCTTACATACCGTGGAGAAAAATCAGAAAACTGCAATACTAAGGTTAGAATTAAGAGCACAACAACAATCTAATAATTGGGACAAGGTATTAGAACTTGTTGACCAACTAACAAAACGTGATGCTTTGAACAAATTATTGGCAAAGGAATTTCGGTATCAGGCCCACCTGGAAAACTTTAAGAACAATGTATGGAATAAACAATCTCTTCAGAGATACTGGAGGAATATGCCTTCAGTAGAAAGGGAAAATAGTAAGCTTGCATATATTACAGCACAAGCACACATTGCACTAGACGACTGTGTAGCAGCTCACAAAATTATTGAGGAAAGTTTGAACAAAAAATGGGATTCAGATTTAGTCAAAATTTATGCAGATTGCTTGAAGGGAAATGTGCCTAGACAAATTGAATATGCTGAAACGTGGTGGCTTAAATTCCATCCAAACGACTTTAATCTGTTACTTGCGCTAGGAAAACTTTGCATGCAATGTGAACTATGGGGTAAAGCACAAAACTACCTGGAAGCCAGTATTGTGGTGAAATCTAGTTACGAAGCTCACCTCATGTTAGCTCTGCTAAACGAGAAAACCAGCCAGCCAGAAATAGCCAGAGATCATTATAGGAAAGTGCTAGAACTAGCATCCCAGAATCCGGGATCAGGAAAATTAGGTAACAAGATACTGGAAACTTCGGCTACTAGGCTCTTGGTCAACAATAACTAGTTACATTTTATGCAAAGCGCTGCCAGAATAAAGTGCCTCGGTAATACAAAAGAGGTTATCACCACTCTACCTAATTGTATTGCCCCCAAGCGTACTCTGATAAACATATAAGTTTTAGATCATCTGTACGCTTTATATAAAAAGCTAAATAGGGGGAAAGATATCAATTCCTACTATTTTGCTTCGCTCCGCGAAGCAGTAAATGCGTCTGAAAAGAATTCATCTTCTGGTAAACAACGAAGACCAATAAAATCCTTACGCGCTGCTTCCACCATTACTGGTGTACCACAGGCATACACCTGATATCCCGAAAGACTGTCAAAATCTCGCAACACAGACTGATGCACAAAACCAGTCCTTCCTTGCCAAGTATCTGTCGGCAACGCCTCTGATAAGACAGGAACAAAGAAAAAATTCTCGTATTCTTTCTGCCAATTTTCTACTAATTCAGCCAAGTAAAGGTCAGCTTTTGTGCGAACACCCCAGTAAAGGACCATTTTCCGACTAGTACCACGTTTATTGCTTACATAAAATGCATGCTCAAGAATGCTTTTTACTGGAGCGAAGCCAGTACCGCTTGCAACAAAAATAATTGGTTTATCCGAGTCTTCACGTAGAAAAAAAGTCCCAAGCGGCCCTTCGAGGCGCAATATATCCTTTTCTTTCATATTTGAAAATACATGCTCAGCAAATACACCGCCAGGATAGTTACGTACATGTAGTTGCAAAAATTCATCATCATGTGGAGCATTTGCTAAGGAATAGCTTCGATGCTCACCATCTTTCATAAGGATATCGATATACTGTCCAGCAAGAAATTGCAGACGCTCGTTGGCAGGGAGTTTTAGATAAATAACCATGACATCAGATGCCACCTGTTCCATTTTTTGTACACGACAAGGCAACTTCCTGATTTTAATATCCTTAACCACGCTAATTTCACGGCATTCAATCACTAAATCGGTCAATGGTACTGCGCAACAAAACAGCGCCATACCTGCCTGCTTCTCCACTTCTGTAAGTGTATCTACATTATGACTGCCAAAATTTACCTTTCCCTGTATGATTTTGCCTTTACAAGTACCGCAAGCACCATTACGACAGCCATATGGAAGCGAAAAACCCTCTCGTAACGCTGCTTGAAGAACTGTTTCTCCAGTCTCTACATTAAAAATGTGGTTACTCGAATTAATAGTGATTCGATATGACATTAGATAATTAGTAAATCAACAAAATAACTGGTAGAAAACCATATAAGCTATTATGAAACAAAACTTATTACTTGTCGGATGTGGTGATATTGCTCTGCGGGTAGCTTCTTTGCTCCGTCCACACTACCAATTATTAGGACTATGTCGTCGCCTAGAAAACTATAGCCAGCTCCGTTTACATGGAATTACTCCGGTATCTGGAGACCTTGACAAACCCAAAAGCCTTTACAGACTTGCAGGCCTAGCTCACTCTGTATTGCATTTAGCACCACCAAATAATTATGGTAAACGAGATTTGCGCACTACCAACCTATTGGCGGCACTGACAAAACGTCAAACAATGAGAAAAATAATTTTACCACAACGATTTGTCTACATAAGCACAAGCGGAGTATACGGTGATTGTCATGGTTCCCTAATAGACGAAACCTGTTCAATCAACCCACGTACAGAACGTTCAGTGCGTCGGGTTGACGCAGAAACACAACTTCGAAATTGGGGGCTACGTAATCGCGTGAGAGTATCGATTCTACGAGTACCAGGAATTTACGCTGCTGACCGCCTACCGCTGGCTCGTTTACGTAAAAACACTCCAATGTTGCTCCCTGAGGAAGATTGTTATACTAATTGCATTCATGCTGATGACCTTACACGTATTATTGTTGCAGCATTTCGCCATGCTAAACCGGGTAGAATATACCACGCTTGCGATAATTCACGCATAAAAATGGGAGAATATTTTGACCTAATTGCTGACCAATTTGGTATACCGCGCGCCCCGCGTATTGCTCGCGCTAATGCTAGTCAGCATATTTCGGCTAACATGCTGTCATATATGGGTGAATCAAGACAGCTAATGAATTTTCGAATGAAAAGTGAATTGCATGTAAATTTGCGCTATCCAACTGTACATGAAGGTATTGCCGCATGTAAAACAGGCAAACTAGAAAATAAATAGGCACAAAACTTCAATGGACCCCATAATTATTATGACCAATCTACCAGACAAAACAAGCGCCTTGACGCTGGCAGAAAAATTGATTTATGCACGATTAGCTGCCTGCGTAAGCATACTAGCAGAATGTACTTCTGTTTACAGATGGCAAGATAAGATCGAGACCAGTAGCGAGGTACCAATAATTATCAAAACTTTGACACAGCATTATATAGAGGTAGAAAAAACGATAAAAAATATACACTCTGACGAACTACCTGAAATTATTACTGTCCCAATAAGCGGTGGCCTACCAGCATATTTACAGTGGATTGCAAATGAAACATTACTCTTAGAGAAAAACTAAGCGGATTTAAACCTTATGCATTTAATTAGATTTTTTCTGCTGTTCCTGTGCTTTATTAGCTTTGATGCATTTGCAGAGAATGAAAAACTGTCTCGCCTGTTGTCTGGAACTAAGCAAATTAATACAAGCTCTGTGGAAAATGAGCAAGGATTGCTGCCACCTGATCAAGCCTTTAAACTGGCCATCAAAGTACGCAATGAAAATACGCTAGTTGCAGAATTTGAACCAACAAAAAATTATTATCTTTATAAAGATAAAATTTCGTTTAAACCTCAAAGTGATGAAACGATAATCGAAAAAATTTTGCTGCCTAAAGGCGAAATGAAAAACGATCTGACCTTTGGTGAAACTGAAGTTTATTACAAACCATTTCAGGTTATAATTTCTCTCAAACGTATCAAATCATCGACAAATCAACTTACACTTGCTGCTACATATCAAGGTTGTAATGAGCCCATAGGTGTTTGCTACGCTCCTATTGATAAAATTATCAAGTTAACACTCCCAGTTGCAAAAGCAGCCGTTGGAGTAGTAGCAGAAACAGTGAGTAATGATGCGACTGCTGCAACAGCTTTTATTGCCACTAAGCCAGATCCTGCAACTGAATTATTCCAGCCCTTTGGAAAAACCCGTAATATTGAAACCGAATCAAAAAGAATAGATCGGATGTTCAAAGGGGGTGATTTCTGGCTAATTTTGACAAGTTTCTTTGGTATAGGCCTACTGCTTTCTTTCACTCCTTGTGTATTCCCCATGTTCCCAATACTGTCGGGTATCATTGCGAATAGGGGGCAGCATATAACTAAAACTCATGGCTTTATTCTGGCGCTAGCCTATGTTTTAGGAATGTCCCTTACCTACTCTGCAGCTGGAGTAGCTGCCGGACTCTCCGGCGCAATGTTGTCAGCAATTCTACAAAATGCTTGGGTATTAGGAGGGTTTGCAATAGTGTTCGTCACTTTGGCTCTTTCGATGTTCGGCTTTTACGAGCTGCAGCTACCAATTTCTTTGCAAAGCAAACTTTCTGAGGAAGCTGGGCATTTAAAGGGTGGGCACTTGACTAGTGTTTTTAGTATGGGAGCTTTGTCTGCACTTATAATCGGGCCCTGTGTAGCTGCGCCATTGGCAGGAGCCCTACTATATATCAGCCAAACTAGAGATGTAGTACTTGGAGCTTCAGCGCTATTCAGTATGGCACTAGGTATGGGTATACCACTATTACTACTTGGTGCTTCTGCAGGTGCACTTTTACCAAAAGCAGGCCCCTGGATGGAATCTGTCAAACGTTTCTTTGGTGTATTACTTCTAGGTGTAGCAATCTGGTTAATCTCACCAGTTATTCCTGCAGCTGTTCACATGCTGATGTGGTCCGCGCTTTTGATTGTCTCTGCTATTTATTTGCATGCCCTTGATCCGCTACCAACACGATCTTCTGGATATAATAAATTTCTCAAAGGAATTGGCATCATTGCCTTACTATTTGGTGTTGCTCTATTAGCGGGGGTTCTATCTGGCAGCCGTGATATTCTACAACCTCTATCAAAGATAAACATTTCTGATATCAATGAAGAAGGGATAAACAGGCCAAATAGCGACGAAGACGAACACCTGCCGTTCCAGCGAGTGAGCTCTTTAGCCGAACTTAATGAACGTATTGCCCAGTCACATAACAAATATGTAATGCTAGATTTTTATGCTGACTGGTGTATTTCATGCAAGGAAATGGAGCGCTTTACATTTACAGATGCAAAAGTTAAATCTCGACTAAAAGATGTGGTGTTACTACAGGTTGACGTCACCGCTGGCACGCATGATGATGATGTTATGCTAAAGCATTTTAAACTATTTGGTCCTCCTGGTATTCTGTTCTTTGACCGCAATGGGCAAAATATTCCTGATGCTAGAGTCATTGGCTATCAAAATAAGGAAGATTTCCTAGCAATACTCAATGCCGTACTGATCTAAATGACAATATTCAGACGGTCACTTTTATATATGGGTGTAGCAGCACTTGCCATGGCTGCCGGCTACTTCCTTCAGGACAAAGAAACGAGTAGTAATTCAGAACCTGTGCCTACAAATACGCCTGTAGTAAATAAGGGCGAAAAATTGATTCTTGCTACCAGTTTGCCTGATCTCCAAGGTAAGAATCAATCAATTTCACAGTGGCGTGGAAAAGTTCTGGTAATAAATTTCTGGGCAACGTGGTGCACTCCTTGCCGAAGAGAAATTCCAGAGTTCATTGAGCTTCAGGACGAGTTACGTAATCAAGGACTGCTTTTTATTGGTATCGCTCTAGATAAAAAGGAAAAAGTGGTGCAATTTAGCAGAGAAATTGGTATTAATTATCCAGTTCTATTGGGGGGTATAGAAGCCATGACACTTGCCGAATCGGCTGGAAACCGCCACGCGGTATTGCCATTTACAGTCATTTTTGACCGTGAAGGAAAAATTACCAGTACTCACGTTGGTCGCATAGCCCGAGACAAATTGGAACCTATTCTTAGGCCTCTGTTATAAATATTTCGAGGTATTTTACTGTTTAAATAATTTTAATACAAAATTTTATACTTTTAGATCTACTCATATAGACTAACTATTATTTAATAGAGAACTTTGCTTTGCTGCCGAACTTCTCGCCTTCAATCTCTGTTTCAATTTTAGGTTCTGATATAAATACCCGATCTCTAGAAATACCACCTTTTTTGATTAACCAGTCCTGTGCAGCTTTTGCACGCAGTATGGAAAGTTCACGCAACTCGTCTTTACCTACATTAATATTTGTAAGCATTAATTGTTCCATTTCAGGTACCGGCAAATCCTTTGTGAAACCAATTACATTCTTAGGTTTATCGAACTCTTCTTCTTCATAAGCAAGCGTAAGATATTCTTCGTATTCCTCAGGCTTCAATTCAACGTCCTGCAGCGAACCCCCTGCCTCACCTTTTTCAACCCCCTCTGACAATTTCTGGGACTTAACTTTGCGTTCAAGAATTGCTTGTTTTAGCCCATCACGATCTTTTTCAGGATCCACTTGTCCCATAATCTCTAATTTGAGTGCTGGACGATCATTTAGGGCTTTTGACAGAATTTGTAAACGTTTTTCAGCCTCCGGCTCGATACGCCCATATCCAGGCAGGAAATTAATCTCCGATAATTCTTCCTCACCACCAGCAATAGAACCAAGTAACGCAAATGGCGCAGTAACCGCCTTTGTAATTAAATTGACAATAGCTTTGAAAATTACACTACCTATACTAAATTCTGGATTATCAAGAGAACCACTAATCGGTAAATTAATATCAATCTCACCACGCTGGTTCTTCAATAGAGCTATAGCTAGAGTAATAGGTAGGTCCAGCGCATCCTCGCTTTTAACCTTATCACCAAGAGTTAATTGATCAAGAAAAATATTGTTCTCAGCTTTTAACTTTCCTTTCTCGATGTGATAGTGAATATCAACCGACAATTTACCTTTTTCAATAATATAACCAACATATTTTCCGGAATAAGGACTAAATGTCGGCAAATCAATGCTGTTTGCTTTTGCTGCAATAT
>JAHELA010000126.1 GCA_024644425.1 Nitrosomonadaceae bacterium | reverse complement strand
ACTTGCAAAGCCGCAAATTTAATTTGCCGCAGTATTCCGTTATTATTACTAGCGGTGAAGCTCATCAGCAACAATTTCATGTGGAGTGTGTTATCCCAAAATTCAAAATTCGTACTATTGGGGAAGGTTTGAGTCGTCGTAGTGCAGAGCAAGAGGCAGCAAAACTGGCTTATGAAGAAATACATTCACACTTAGGATTTATAGATAGATAAAATTGTTATGCTTCTAACTGGGTTACTCTCTAATATTCAATAAAGTAGTTTTAAGATGATAGCAACTTTAAATTACCATACTGGATATATTGCTATCATTGGCCGACCTAATGTTGGTAAATCTACGTTACTTAACCATTTAATTGGACGTAACGTCAGTATTACATCAAAGAAAATACAGACTACGCGGCATCGTATTCTTGGCATTTTAACAGATGAACGTTCACAGTTCATTTTTGTTGATACACCTGGTTTTCAGACTCAGCACAAGAATCGGTTAAATAGTGTAATGAATCGTATCGTTACACAAAGTATGAATGAAGTAGATGTAGTATTGTTTGTAGTTGAGGCAATATGTTTTGATGAACGAGATACACAAATTTTAAAGCTTCTACCTTCAAAAAAGCCAGTAATTCTTGTAATCAACAAAGTAGATCGCCTGATAGAAAAATCAAGGCTTCTTCCATTTCTTGAGAAGCTTTCTAAAGAGTTCTCTTTTGTGGAAATAGTTCCAATTAGCGCTAAGCGAGGAACACAGCTCGCAGAACTTATCCGTACAATTCGACCATATTTACCAGAGAGCCCGCCATCATTTAGCGAAGATAAATACACAGATCGTAGTGAGGAATTTATTGCGGCAGAGTTGATACGTGAAAAACTGTTTCGTTTGACATGGGATGAGTTGCCTTATTCTGCCAGTGTTGCCATAGATCAATTTACAATTGAAAATGGATTACGCAGAATTCATGCGTCTATTATTGTAGACAGGAGCACTCAAAAAGCCATGATTATAGGTAAGTATGGTGAGGGGCTCAAGGTGGTTGCCACAAAAGCACGTAAAGATATGGAGAAAGTTTTTGGTGGCAAGGTGTATCTTAAGGTATGGGTGAAGGTGAAACGTGGGTGGGCTGATGATTTGAGAACGCTAAAGGTTTTAGGTTATGAGTAATCCCATAAAAATAATGAATATAGTTAAATCTTAGAATTAACTTCAATGACGGCAGATAAGTTTCGACATGATGCGCAACCTGCTTTTGTGCTACACACTCATCCTTATTTGGAGACTAGTCTCTTAGTGGAGACTTTTACTCGAAAATCTGGTCGCGTACCATTGGTAGCAAAAGGTGCCAGGCGTCCTAAATCTGCACTTAGGGGTTTATTATTAGCGTTTCAGCCATTACAGCTTTCTTGGACTGGAAAATCAGAATTACGCACCTTACATAAGGCGGAATGGCAAGGTGGTCAGCAGCCCCTGCAGGGAATGGGGTTGATTTGTGGTTTTTATTTGAATGAGTTATTAGTTCGATTACTACATCGCGATGACCCTCACGAGCAATTATTCGAGTACTATCAAGAAACTTTATTAGCATTAAATGTTCAGAAAGATTATTTTCCCGTTTTACGTCATTTTGAGAAGTGTATGTTGAAAGAGCTTGGTTATGCGCTGACTCTTAACAATGATGTTGAATCAGGAAAGCCGTTGAATCCAGATAAAGAGTATTGCTACGAAGTCGAGCGTGGCCCAGTAATATTGAATAGAAGTGAAAATAATTGTGGTCTGCAACTACACGGTAAAACCTTACTTGATATGAAAAGAGATGATTATTCTGATATTACGACTCGGCATCAAAGTAAGATATTGATGCGCTACATACTCAATCATTATCTTGGCGAGCAACCATTGTATACTCGGCAGTTATTAAGAGATCTACAGAAATTATGATTGAACTGGGTGTCAACATTGATCACGTTGCAACTTTGCGTCAAGTGCGCGGAACATTTTTTCCTAGCCCAATTGATGCTGCGTTGATCGCCGAGTCTGCTGGGGCAGATGCAATTACTCTACATTTAAGGGAAGACCGAAGACACATTCAGGATGACGATGTAAAGACTTTACGTAATTTGCTTAAAACCCGTATGAATCTGGAAAGCGCGGTGACCGATGAAATGATAACTTTTGCGCTAAGTATAAAACCGGAAGATGTTTGCTTTGTACCTGAGCGGAGAGAAGAGTTAACAACAGAAGGTGGACTAGACGTAATACGACATTTTGAACAGGTAAGACGTGCATGTAACATACTAGCCGAGGCAGGTATACGAGTTTCGTTATTTGTTAACGCAGACTGTGCACAGATTGATGCAGCAGTGAGGGCAAGTGCGCCAGTGATTGAAATCCACACTGGCCGCTATTCTGATGCACAGACTACAAAAGAGAAACAGAAGGAGCTAGCTCAGATACATTCTGCGGTGACACATGGAATCAATCAAGGCTTAAAAGTTAATGCAGGACATGGATTGCATTATGATAACGTTCAATCCATCGCTGCGATTCCAGAGATATCTGAGCTGAATATTGGTCATTCTATTGTCGCTCGGGCTTTGTTTCTAGGTTTTGAAAAGGCAGTATGGGAAATGAAGAAATTAATGTTGGAAGGACGCAAATGATATATGGAATAGGAACTGATATTGTCGAACCCTCCCGTATCACACGCTTGTTAGAGAAATATGGAAAACGTTTTGCTAGAAAGTTATTAACAAATAGTGAATGGCTTGAGTTTGAGAATAGCGGTAAACCAGCAATGTTTTTGGCTAAGCGTTTTGCTGCCAAAGAGGCATTTTCTAAAGCAATGGGGACAGGTTTTCGTCACCCTGTTAGTTTAAGCCATATTAGAGTTATCCATGACAATATGGGTAAGCCCTATTATGATTTTCATCCTGAGTTAGAAATTATGATTAGAAAAGAAGGAATTATTAGTTATCACCTTTCTATGAGTGACGAGATTAACCTTGCCTGTGCTTTTGTAGTTTTGGAGAAATAATGTCGATTGGTCCTATTATGCTCGATATTGAGGGTACGCAACTTACGGTGGATGACAGAAGAAGACTTCAGCATCCTCTAACTGGGGGCGTAATTTTATTTACTCGCAACTACTCATCCCTTAGACAACTAACTGAACTAACAGAAGAGATTCATTCCCTACGATCTCCTGCCTTATTAATTGCAGTTGATCATGAGGGTGGTAGGATACAGCGCTTTCGTAAAGGCTTTACACGATTACCCGCAATGCGTGATTTGGGGAAAATTTGGGACGAACATCCGGTTCGAGCGCGCCATCTTGCACATCAAACGGGATATGTACTGGCAGCTGAATTACGCGCTTGTGGAATTGACCTAAGCTTTACCCCGGTGCTTGATATAGATCACGGACAAAGTCGCATCATTGGGGATCGTGCCTTTCATCGTAAACCGCAGGCCATAGGAGATCTGGCTCACAGTTTAATGCTGGGACTAAAGTCAGGTGGTATGGCTGCTATTGGCAAACATTTCCCTGGGCATGGCTACATTCAGGCTGATTCCCACGTCGAAATACCAGTAGATAAGCGTACTTACACAGACATTGAAATGGATGATTTGATTCCATTTAGACAAATGATCAATTTTGGTATCACTGGTATTATGCCAGCACATGTCATATACACCAAAGTAGATTCGCAACCTGCTGGGTTTTCAAAAATATGGTTGCAAGAAATTTTACGTAAAGAGCTTGGTTTTGACGGTTGTATTTTTAGTGATGACCTAAGCATGGAAGGCGCTACAATTGCAGGTGACATAGTGCAACGTGCTGATGTTGCATTTAGTGCAGGTTGCGATATGGTTATAGTATGTAATAATCCATATGCGGTAGACAAATTGTTAGCAGAACTAAAATGGGATATCCCAGCTACTAGTCTTATACGTTTAGCCCGTATGCGTGGACGATCTCACCCAGATTCAGTTGCTAAGCTACATGAAAATGCCTATTTCATTAAATCAATGAAAGAAGTTGGGACTATTGGAATCAGTAATGGTGAATTACCGCTAACTTAATCTAATAATTTTAGTAATGATGGTATTTTTAAAGAATCAGAATTAAATTACTGGAAGTGATGTCATCAATAAAAAGCTTATTTTTTCTTTATGTAGAATATGAATTCTTTATTTATCTCAGAAAGTGACAGTAGACTATTTCCTGTCTGATCTGAGAAAACTTGGAAATCAATGACAGCACCGGGATCGGTAGCAATTACCCTCAGCACTTGTCCAGAGGCCATATCAGCCAGAGATTTTTTTGAGCGAAGAATAGGAAGTGGACAATTTAATCCACGCACATCGAGATCTTTGTCGAAGTTCATATTTCTAACTC
>JAHELA010000125.1 GCA_024644425.1 Nitrosomonadaceae bacterium | reverse complement strand
AAAATGGCAACAACATATGATAAAAGTGGGTCAGTAGCCACAGAGACAGGATCCCGTGACTGGGACATGTCGCAGTGGTATGACTCAAAGTGGTATAAGTTTGGTCTGGGACTCATGCTGGCGGTAGCGATATTCTGGATTTGGTATCAGCGTACCTTTGCTTATTCCCATGGAATGGACTCAATGGAGCCAGAATTTGAAAGAGTCTGGATGGGTCTATGGCGCGTACATATGGTGGTATGGCCGACATTTGCCTTGGTTACCTGGGGCTGGCTCTGGAAGACGCGTGATACTAAAGAACAACTAGATAACCTGGATCCGAAACTAGAAATCAAGCGTTATTTTTACTGGATGATGTGGTTGGGTGTTTATCTCTTTGGTGTTTACTGGGGTGGCAGCTTCTTCACGGAACAAGATGCTTCCTGGCACCAAGTGATCATACGTGATACTAGTTTTACCCCTAGTCATGTCATTGCATTCTATGGTTCCTTCCCGATGTGCATTGTTTGTGGAGGGGCTAGTTATGTATATGCTATGACTCGTTTGCCACAGTACAGCAGAGGCATATCGTTTCCTTTGGTTTTCGCGTTTGCTGGAACACTGATGATTCTGCCAAACGTTGGTCTTAACGAATGGGGTCACGCCTTCTGGTTCATGGAAGAACTCTTCAGTGCACCGTTGCATTGGGGCTTCGTAATTCTAGGTTGGTCTAGTCTATTTATTGGCGGTGTGGTAGTGCAAATTATCACTCGCTACTCTAACCTGACAGATGTGATCTGGAATAACCAAAGCAAGGTCATTCTAAACAATCGGCTCTAAGCTTAATCTGATTTTTCACTCACTCACTCACCAACATTTGGCTCGATTCCAAGAGTAATGTAGCAGCAGCAACATGGCAGAGTTAAGGAATTTGATGCCATTAATCAAATCTAAAAAACAGGTAAATTGTTGATCGTACGCAAGAAAGTTTTTCCAATATGTGCCTTGTTAATTGGTGCTTTTATTTGGGGTCTATTGTGGTATCCCTATCGATTGCTAGAACAGGCTGAGATATTTGGACCAGTAGCAACGGTAATAACCTATCTGATTGCTTTGATACTTGGCCTAATTCTTTTTTGGCAAAGTTTACGTACACAGAACCTATTAAGTGATAACCCATACTTATTATTATGGATCGGTCTATTGGTTGGTTGCGCCAGTATGGCCTATGTACTTGGAGTAATTCATGGTGTAGTAATGCGAGTGTTATTGCTATTTTATCTTGCGCCTCTGTGGACTATTATATTTGCACGTTTTCTGCTGCATGAGAAACTAAGTCTACGCGGATATTGGGTAATATTTCTTTCTTTAATCGGCGCGGTAACCATGTTATGGCAGCCTAATAACAGCGTCCCTTTTCCTTCTTCCTATGGTGACTGGATGGGCCTAGCTGGTGGAGTTGTCTTTGCGTTATCGAATGTACTAATCCGTAAAGATCAAGGCCATAGCATTCAGTTAAAATCGCTGGCGGTGTGGTTAGGAGTGGTACTGGTAGGGTTGATGTATAGCTTGCTTTTGCCTACATCACCTGTGTTATCCAGCATTTCCCTAGATTTATGGCTACTATTATTAGCAACTGGACTAGCTGTATTTGTTCTGAGCCTAGTTGTGCAATATGGCCTGACATTTGTTCCCGCTAATCAGGCAATCGTGATCTTGTTATTTGAATTAGTAGTGGCAGCGATTGCAGCATATTTTCTAGCAAACGAATCCATGACACTAAATGAATGGATGGGTGGCGCAATGATTGTTTCTGCCAGCTTGTTTTCCTCTAAGATAAATCAAGAGTGAGGAAACTCATTCTAAAAGTCCAGATAAGTATACTGATCTAGCTAAAGATCAACATGATAAATGTTGGATATTGATGATTTTAGAATTAGCTGCGATCAAGATAGGTAGCCAGAAACATCTATCTACTACTTCAAGAATTCTTGGAAAGCTTGACTTTCTATGAGGGTCCGACTGACACGATCAGCCATCATTTTGCTTCCTTTATCATTGAAATGAACTGAATCAACGAAATATTCAGGGGTGCCCGGAATATCGCTCTCTCCCTCAATTAGAAGAGCCCCAGTTTCCTTAGCAACTTCTCTGATTATCTGATTATATCTTTCATATGAGGTAAGGAGGCCTTCAGGGGTCATGAAGGGCATATAAAAGATGGCTGAAGCCATAGCACTTTTCTGTTGTGCTGATGTTTGCTCTTTCCTAAGATGACTAGAGAAAGTAGCGATTGCTACGATTTTTGCTTTTTTCTGTGCCAAGTGTACGAGCTTAATAAGATCAGCACGAAATTCAGCACCAATTTTATCTGGCTCGAAAGTGAGCTTAGCATGGTTATTTTGGTTAGCATGCTGTGCCGCCATGATTGTAAGGTTTTTTTCAACTAGATTCCATAGTAAAGAATAACGACCTGGCCATGAAAACTCTCGGAACTTTTCATCATCAATTAGTCCTTGTTTGACTGCTAGCTTACGTAAATCACCTGACATATCATTGGTGGCATGATAAATGACAATGATGTCTGGCAGAAGAGGAGCAATACGATGCTTTAAATTTTTGAATGATGAAAATACAGAATAACCTGAAACACCACCATTTATATAATCGAAATGAATCTCTGGAAATGTTTTTGACAAGGAAGTTGTAGCAATATGTGGCCAGACAAAATTATTTCCGGAGACCTCGCTGCATATAGTCGTTGATGCGCCAAGGAAAGCAATACGAACAGCCTTTGATGGTTTTTTATCTACAATTTCTGGTCCACGAAAACCAAGACTGTTAATTGAGATATTTCCTTTAGAGAAGCCAGCTCTTGGTACGCGAAGATCGCTTTTGGGGTCTAAGGTATAAAATTCTTCTACTGTTGCGGCTGCACCATATTTTTCTGCTTGTCTAAATCGAATTGCTAGCTCTGCTACTAAAAAAATTACAATAGTGGAAACAATGATCAATCCAATCATGAAAGTCCACTTAGTACGAGTTGATAGTATATTTTTGCCTGATTGGATTTTGTCTTGCATGGCGCGTAATTTTTACTTATAAATATATTACTACTACTACCGGAATTTCAATGCTGTGATTCTCACAAAAATAGTAAACCTAGAAAAGCCAGGGTAAGCGAAAGATTTATTGCAATTGTTTTAATCCAGCTCATACTTTTCGACATAGTCTTCCTTTAAAGATACATCTTGCTCCTCTTTAGAAAGAAATATGTTACCAACTACAAGGGCATCTAACTCCGTCCCCATGAAGCATCTAAATGCATCGTCTGGTGTACAAATTATTGGTTCGCCTCGTACGTTAAACGAAGTATTGACCACTACAGGGCAACCTGTAAGTTCCTTAAAACGAGAGATAACAGCATGGTAACGAGGATTGGTTTCTTTATGTACAGTTTGAATTCGTGCACTGTAGTCGACATGTGTAATTGCTGGAATTTCAGATCGTGGGACATTCAGCTTATCTATACCAAATAGCTTTTGTTCTTCCTGGCTCATAGTGCGACGCTTACTTTCTACAACGTTAGCGACAAGTAGCATATAAGGGCTATCTCCATCGATCTCAAACCACTTACTCACGTCTTCACGTAAAACACTGGGAGCAAATGGGCGAAACGACTCACGGTATTTAACTTTTAAATTAAGAAGTTTTTGCATTGAAGGCGAACGTGGGTCGGCAATTATGCTTCGTCCTCCGAGTGCGCGAGGACCAAACTCCATTCGCCCGTTCATCCAGCCTACCGCTTTTCCATCCGTCAACTTCTGAGCCGTTGTATTTACTAATTCATCATCGCTTAACTCTTTAAAGTTTGCGCCAAGACGAGTAAGGCGCTCCTTTATACCATTATTGTTGAAATCTGGGCCAAGGTAACTACCGCGCATAGCATCCATGCTACCAGTTAAAGTGCGCGGTTTATCGAGCATGATATGGTATGCACCAAGAGCTGCTCCTAACGCTCCACCAGCATCACCAGCAGCAGGCTGTATCCAGATTTTGTCAAAGATCTTTTCACGCAATAAAATACCGTTAGCCACACAGTTAAGTGCAACTCCACCAGCTAAGCAAAGGTTCTTTTGTCCAGTGTCCTTTGCAACGTTACGGGCAAGTTTAACTACAACTTCTTCAGTAATTTTTTGTATCGACGCAGCAAGGTTCATCTCCCGTTGAGTTAGTTCACCTTCTGATTCACGAGGTGGCCCTCCAAACAAATTATCAAACCGTTTGTTTGTCATAGTAAGCCCAGTGCAATAATCGAAATAAGACATATCGAGCTGGAAGGAACCATCGTCTTTAATATCAATTAAATTATTTTTTATCTTATCGACAAACGTAGGTTCTCCATATGGAGCCAAACCCATCACCTTGTATTCGCCAGAGTTTACTTTAAAGCCCGTGTAATAAGTTAATGCTGAATAGAGCAGGCCAAGAGAATGTGG
>JAHELA010000124.1 GCA_024644425.1 Nitrosomonadaceae bacterium | reverse complement strand
GTGGGTGACCGTGACTTCGATGAGTTAGTGCCTGATCTAATAACCCAGGCTGACTAAAACTATAACCGATTTTCTTACAGAGAACGTCGCTATCCATCTCCTGATAGTCTTCTTATATATGGTATGTATTTAATAATGGTGGGCCTACTTCTTATCACTACGAACATTAAAATCAAGGTACAAAGAAATATTCGCAAATAAAGGAGTTTTAACCGAGTAGATAATACTCAAAACCGCTGGCCCATTTTTTTTCTTGTCGATTTCAATATCTCCTCCATTTACAACACCTATATCATCTATTTGTGCTCGCTTATTAAAAGACGTCCTTATTTCTGCTTTTGTTCCATTCTGTAAGACAGGATCATTGGCTATCGCAATTAAATTTGTTTTTATTGCAGCATATTCTCTATATACCGGAACTAGTTTCATCCCTATGATAGCAACAAAAAATAGTACAAAAGACCACAATAATAAGCCCGATAAACCCACTCCTTTTTGTTTATATATTATGCCGTGACTCATATTGTTCTCCTAAAATTAAGGTCTTATTCAAACTACTTTATAGACAATCCAATTCGGCTGAGATCGTTAAAATTCCACCAGACCATAAAAGCCTTGCCAACTATATTACGCTCAGGAACAAACCCCCAATAACGGCTATCACTACTACTATCTCGATTATCTCCCATCGTGAAATAACTCTCAGGAGGCACCTTGCAGGTAAAACCAGAGTTATTGTAGTCACAATTTTCATGAGATGGAAACTGACGTACTCCAGAAATCTGTATGGTAGGCATTTCTGGATTAAGAATAATAGCGTGGCTATGCCCATTTAATGACTCCACATAACCCCGACTGTATACATAATTTAAACCAGATTCGACATAAGCGTACTCACCTGTTGGCTCCATGCTCACTGGAACATCATTTACAATCAACTGCTTATTTCTATAGGTAATTAAGTCTCCAGGAAGACCTACTATACGCTTAATATAGTCCATCGAGGGGTTATCAGGATAACGGAAAACTAAAACTTCACCACGCTTGGGGTCGTTTGTATCAAGTATCTTGAGATTAATGACTGGTAGTCGAATACCGTAGGCATATTTATTAACAAGAATAAAATCTCCTACTAGTAATGTTGGAATCATCGAACCAGATGGAATTTTAAAAGGCTCAACTAAAAACGAGCGTAAGCAAAATACAATTAGGATAACTGGAAAGAAACTTTTTGGATATTCTACCCACCACGGCTCATCAACCTCAGGCGCACGACTGCGCCGCAATATAAAGTAATCGAGAAGCCAGATGCCCCCAGTAATTAACAGTAAAATCAACATGATGAGTGGAAAATTCATTCCGCGCCCTATTAAATAATGTTTTTAAAACAAAATACAAGTATCCACATAGCTGTATCTCGCATTACCACCTAATGTTCTCTTCTATTATTTGTCACCCACTTGCAGTATTGCTAGAAATGCTTCTTGTGGAATTTCTACATTACCTACATTTTTCATTCGCTTCTTCCCCGCCTTTTGTTTTTCTAATAGCTTACGTTTACGGCTAACATCACCTCCATAACATTTAGCAATCACATTCTTACGTAGTGCTTTAATACTCTCACGCGCAATGATGCGCGCACCAATAGCAGCTTGAACAGCAATATCAAACATTTGGCGCGGTATTAAGCCACGCATTCTTTGTACCAGCTCCCTCGCCCGGTGATTACTATTCGTACGATGTACTATGAATGATAGTGCGTCTACTTTATCTCCATTGATGAGTATGTCTAGCTTGACTAGATCGGATGAACGGAATTCTTTAAACTCATAATCTAATGAAGCGTATCCCCTGCTTGCAGATTTAAGTTTGTCAAAAAAATCCATTACTACTTCATTTAGAGGGATCTCATAGGTAAGCATCACCTGCCTACCCATATATTGCATATTTTTCTGCACCCCACGCTTGCTTATACATAGCGTTATGACAGAGCCAACATGCTCTTGAGGGACTAAAATAGTGGCAGTAATAATTGGTTCACGTATTTCCTGAATCTTGGATGGATCGGGCATTCTGGATGGATTCTCAATTTCTAGTACCTTTCCATCACGCATAACTATCTGACATACTACTGTAGGCGCAGTGGTAATAAGATCTATATTATATTCCCGCTCTAATCGAGACTGCACAATATCCAAATGCAATAAACCGAGAAATCCACAGCGAAAACCATAGCCTAACGCCTGCGATGTCTCAGGCTCGTAGTGCAGGGAGGAGTCATTAAGTTTTAATTTCTCTAGTGCATCACGTAAAACATCATACTGATTTGATTCAATAGGATAAAGTCCAGCAAACACTTGGGGTTTAATCTCCTTAAAACCAAGGAGTGATTGAGAGGAAGGTCGTTCTGCCAGAGTAACAGTATCTCCCACCCTTGCTGAACTTAACTCTTTAATGCCAGAAATTATAAACCCAACCTCACCAGCACTTAGAGACATTCGGTTTTTTGATTTAGGTGTGAAGACACCAACCTGCTCACATAAGTAGGAGGCTTTACTTGCCATAAGCAAAATCTTATCTTTGGGCTTAAGAATCCCATCCACCACTCGTACTAACATCACAACTCCAACATAATTATCAAACCACGAATCAATAATAAGAGCTTTTAGCGGTGCAGCAGGATCCCCTTTCGGTGGTGGTACTCGTTTAATTATTTCTTCCAAGATATCTTTAACGCCTTCACCTGTCTTGGCGCTAACTTGTAGAGCATCTTGTGCATCTATACCAATGATATCCTCAATTTCTTCAACAACACGAGCAGGCTCAGCTGCAGGTAAGTCAATTTTATTTAATACAGGTACCACTTCAATACCTTGCTCAATGGCAGAATAACAGTTTGCTACAGTTTGAGCTTCAACACCTTGTGATGCATCCACAACTAACAACGCTCCTTCACAAGCTGCAAGAGATCGTGATACTTCGTATGAAAAATCCACATGACCAGGGGTATCGATTAAATTTAGAAGATAAGATTTGCCCTCGTGTGTTCTATATTCAAGCGCAACAGTCTGGGCCTTTATGGTGATTCCACGTTCGCGCTCTAAATCCATTGAATCCAATACTTGCGCTTCCATTTCACGATCTGACAAGCCGCCACATAAATGAATGATGCGATCAGCCAAGGTAGATTTACCATGGTCAATATGTGCAATAATTGAAAAATTACGGATATGTTGCATTAAAGGCTCTCGTTCTGGTTCAATGTTTGGAAAATTAATAATCAAGATTTAGCACTGGAACAACTAAAAAGGGCACATATTGTGCCCTCACGAAAGCCTATAGTTTGCTTCCAAAATGTTTCTCACGTGGCCACACCATAACTATTCAAAAAGCACACATTCTAGCGAATTTTGTCAAAATAAGCATCTAACGCACTAAAATCAAGATGAAAATGACAGATTTCTTCTCCTCCCGCTATTAATACAGGAACACGTTCGCCATATTTCACTAATAGCTCGGAGTCACTGTCTACATCTACCAACTTAACCTGAAAAAAATACCGCGCCTGTAACTTATTTAAAACAGATATCATATCGAGGCAAAGATGACATTCCTTTCTACCATATACAATCAGCCTAACAGCAGATTCCGGTATTCCCATACTACCTACCCTCGCCTCCATTGAGTTTCATGGTAATAAAGGAGGTTGTGTTGCCACGCCTTACTAGTAATGCGATATTACGACCTTCCTTACTTTTGTTAAGTAATAGATTAAATTGCTCCACAGTATTCACATCTTGATTGTTGATGCCAAGTATTACATCTCCAGGCCGTATACCAGCATGACTAGCGATACTTGGACGCATAGCCTCCACCAACAAACCATTATTTACATCAAGTTGTTTTTTCTCATTGCTAGTAAGTGCGCGCAAAGCAAGCCCAATGCGATTTGATGTATCAGGTATCTTGCTTTGTTTGCTTTCACGACTAGCAATTTTCTCATCTAATGGGAATTCATCCACCAAAACTATTATTTCTTTTACAGAACCATTCCGCCACACATGAACCGATACCTTTGACCCTGGTTTAGTAGCTCCTACAATACGCGGCAAATCGCTAGATGTACTAATATTTTTACCATCAAATTGCATGATCACATCTTTTGTTTCAATGCCAGCCTCCTCTGCAGGACCACCTTTCTGTACTAATGTCACCAGAGCACCACTTGTTTTATCTAGGCCAAATGACTCAGCTAACTCTTTGGTCACTTCCTGTATCATAACACCAATTCTGCCGCGACTTACCTTTCCCGTATTTTTCAATTGATTTGAAATGTCTGTTGCAACGTCAATAGGTATAGCAAACGATAGCCCCATGTAACCACCAGTACGACTGTAAATTTGTGAATTAATACCAACTACTTCGCCCTTCATATTAAATAATGGTCCCCCAGAATTTCCAGGATTTATGGCAACATCAGTCTGAATAAAAGGAACATAGTTTT
>JAHELA010000123.1 GCA_024644425.1 Nitrosomonadaceae bacterium | reverse complement strand
CGATTGTCCGAGGTTCATGCGGTTGCTAGAAAGTATCGTGTTTTTCCAGATGAACTACCAAATTTGTTGAAAACCATAACGAAACAGTTGGAAGAATTTAGCCAAGGTGGTGATGGTGAGGCGATGGCGAAGGAAGAAGCAATAGCGAAAGACGTGTATCTGAAACTTGCAAAAAAACTGAGCGTGGTAAGAGATGGGGCAGGCAGAAAACTTTCTCAGCAAGTTACCTCTGCAATGCAGACTTTAGCGATGGAAGGTGGAAAGTTTGCCGTGACACAATTACCTCTCGAAGAAGGTAGTGCTTATGGGCTTGAACAAATTGAATTTCAGGTTTCACCACATCAAGGTTTGCCGTTACGTCCGTTAGCTAAGGTTGTTTCAGGTGGGGAGTTATCTCGAATTAGTTTGGCTATACAGGTCATCACTAGTAAGGTTGGTGTGGCGCCGACACTGATTTTTGATGAAGTGGATGCAGGTATCGGAGGGCGTATTGCTGAAATTGTCGGCGGATTATTAAAGAAGTTGGGTACAGAACGTCAAGTTATGTGTGTTACCCACCTGGCGCAAGTTGCATCTGCAGGAGACCAACAATGGCAAGTAGCTAAATCAGCTGATCTGACCAATGACGGGGATATTTTGAGTCGCATTACGGCACTTAAGGATCAGGAACGTGTCGAAGAAATCGCACGTATGCTTGGCGGGGTGAAAATAACCGATACTACTCGCAAGCACGCAGCTGAAATGCTACGGTTGGGCGGTAATTAGAGGCTGCTTATAGAGTTATCTAAATATGGTTTCGTATACCATATCAATTAATAGTGAACAGCATAGACGATGGCCGAAATTCATTGTTAGTTGTATTCTTATAAGTTATAAGTATTTATCGGATGATGAATGGGTATTTATGCATTAACTGCGGTGGGAGTTGGCGCGGCATTAGGAGCATGGCTACGGTGGGGTTTTGGCCTTATATTGAATTCAGTTTTTCCTATGCTCCCTTTTGGTACTCTGGCAGCTAATCTAGTAGGTTGTTATCTTATAGGCATTGCAACCGAGTATTTCTTGCATAACATTGCTCTCCCACCTGAGGTTCGATTATTTGTTATCACGGGTTTTTTAGGTGGATTGACTACTTTTTCCACATTCTCAGCTGAAACTGTTACGCTTTTATTACGTGAACAATATAGTTGGGCATTCGTCATAATTTCTTCGCATTTGTTTGGTTCTCTGGCGATGACGATTCTAGGGATGCTGACTATTAGATTAATTGTACAGCATTAATTTATTATTAATTTGAAGAGAAGGTATTGTTTCTTAAGAAAACATAATATATACAACTAAACAAATCTGGAAAGTTATTTATTGTCAAACTTGGAAGGTGAATTTATTAAGATATTATAAACGTGATACCGCTATTGTAATAAAGACTTAAAATTTTCCTTAGTGTTAGGAGAAAAGATTTTCATTATTAGATGTCAGTCTTTTTTCTTCCCGTCTTTTTTGCGTGGTAGAGTCCACCATATGATAATGACTAATAATGTCAGTGCCACACCTATTTCCACTAGAAATATCCACAATTTTTCCATTAGCATTGCCCACGTGACTCAAAGGTTATTGTATATTTACATAATGTAACTTTAACTAATATTGAATGAAAAACCAATTAAGTTTTCTAATTATTTCCCTAGTATTACTACTTTATGCTTGTTCAACTGAGCCGATTGTTCCTGTAGTTGCGCCTGAAAAACCATCGGTATCGGCTATCCCACCCCATATTATTTCACCTGATCTTGCTGTCCTAAAAATAGCCAAATGGGATACGCTACCAGGTTGGATAGCTGATGATATTCGACCAGCATGGGATGCATTCTTAGGTAGTTGTATGGTTTTAAGAAATCATAATTTGTGGGGGGAGGTTTGTGCTTTAGCAGGTTCTATGAAGAATCGGGATAATGCTACACTACATCAATTCTTCGAGCATCATTTTGTGCCATATCAAGTATTGAATCCTGATGGAAGTAGTGATGGCCTTATTACAGGATATTATGAACCATTGTTAAAAGGTAGTCGGAAACCTTCAAAACAATATCGCTTCCCACTTTATGCTAGGCCTGATGAACTGCTTGTAGTTGACTTGAGTGAGATTTATCCCGAGCTTAAAGGCTTTCGACTTCGTGGACGATTAGAGGGGCGCAAAGTAGTACCTTACTATAGCCGGTCAGAGATTGAGAACGAAGCAATTAATGAGACATCACGACTACAAGGATATGAAATTCTATGGGTTAAGGATGCTGTTGAATTATTTTTCTTACATATTCAGGGATCAGGACGAGTCGAAATGGAAAGCGGAGAGATTGTTCGGGTAGGCTACCACGAACAAAATGGACATCCCTATAAGTCAATTGGGAAATTACTAGTTGACCGTGGAGAATTATCGTTAGATAAGGCGTCAATGCAAGGAATCAAAGAATGGGGTAGACAAAATCCAGATAGACTAAACGAGTTGCTACACCAAAATCCAAGTTATGTTTTTTTTCGTGAGCAACCAGCCAGCTTATCGGGGCCGTTGGGTGCGCTTGGTGTGCCCTTAACAGCGGGCAGAAGTATTGCTATTGATCCCCGTACAATCCCACAAGGTTCACCAGTATTTCTTTCAACCACTTGGCCTAATAGTAGTAAGCGGCTTGATCGGCTAATGGTGGCACAAGATACGGGTGGTGCTATCAAGGGTGGCGTCCGTGCAGACTTCTTCTGGGGTTTTGGTGATGAAGCTGCAGATTATGCAGGAAAAATGAAACAAATTGGCAAAATGTGGGTGTTGATGCCGAAAGGCTATGTACCGCTTACTCAGGCTCCATAAAGAATCTGGCTAGGTATATCGGCTAGGTATATCAATCGGTAGGAATATTTAATTTCTTATCGATCATTTCAGCAGATATCATTCCCGGTACAACGACTCCATTTGCAAAAATCATTGTAGGAGTACTATTGAATCCATGCTCCTTGCCTATCTGGAGAAGCTTATCAATTGGCGCATCACAGTTTGCTATAGCTGGCTTGACAGAATTTAACATAAAAGCATTCCATGTTTTGAGTTGATCTTTAGAACACCATATCGCTTTAGAGATTTCTTTCGAACCATTGAGTATCGGGTACAGTAATGTATAGATAGTAACATCAGTAATTTTGACCAGTTCTTTTTCCAGGCGCTTACAGTAACCACAATTGGGGTCAGAGAAAATAACTAATTTACGACCACCATTTCCTTTAATTTCCTTGATCGCAAGTTTCAAAGGTAGAGAGTTGATGTCTACTCGTCGTGTATCTTTTATTTGCTGCAAACGTTCTTCAGTTATATTCCTCTCCGTATTTAGATCAAATATATAACCAGAAAAGAAGTAATTTGCTTTTTCGTCGACATAAAATAGTTGTCCTCCAACGATAACTTCGTAAAGCTTCAGAGAGGGAATTGTTTTTAGTATCTGAATTTTCTCATTAGGAAAATAAGCTTTGAGGGTTTTTTTAAGTGAAGTCCTGTCTGCGAATACTGTACTAGATAAAAGACACATCAGCAAAGAGAGAAGAAACAGTTTTATGTGCATAGTAAGGTGCTTTAATTAAGGAATTATAGGGGCATACATTTGTGAATTTTAAAACTCAATTATTTGTTATCCTAGCTTAGTGCATGCTGTATAAGGTGCTTCTTTATAAGTGGAAGTTGGTTGGTGATTCCTAACCCTAAATTACGCAAGCGGGCAAGCGTTGGATTTTCATTGTTAAATAATTTCTGTAGGCTGTCTGTAGTAAGCTCCATTGCTAAGATATCCTCCCTACGTGCCCGTTCGTATCTACGTAGCAACATATAGTCACCACAGTCTGATTGAGACCCTCGTCCAACAATAGTTCTAGCTAGCTCACATGCATCGCGTAATCCCAGATTCATTCCTTGTCCAGCAAGAGGGTGGATGCCATGAGCAGCGTCACCTATTAAAGCCAGTCTGGGTTGTATCAAAGTTTTCACGTGTATACAATTTAACGGAAATGCAACAGGCCGTGTAATAAGTTGCAACTTACCCATTGTATGGCAGGAAGCTTTATCAACTTTCTGGCAGAGATCTGCTTCAGGTAAGGCCACTAGTGTATTAGCTAAATCATCATTTGCTGACCATACTATGGATACAAATTTGTCAGGTAAGGGTAGCAATGCGAGCACACCATCACGGCGAAACCATTGGCGTGCAGTATTTTGATGAGAGTATTCAGTACTAAAATTGGCAACTACACCACTCTGTTGATAAGAATGCTGTGTAACTTCTATTCCTGCTTGTTCCCGTACCCAGGAATTAAGACCATCTGCACCGATGATCAATGCGGCTTGTAAGACCATATCATTCGTTAGTTTAATATTGGCATAAGATTCTTCCCATTCTATGGAGTTGCATTGCATAGGACAAAAAATTTTCACTTTAGTTTTCTTTTCTTGAAGCGCGCTCCATGTTGCTGATTGAAGTTGGCAGTTT
>JAHELA010000122.1 GCA_024644425.1 Nitrosomonadaceae bacterium | reverse complement strand
GAAAATCCAGAGCAACTGTTAGCAACCCGACAAATCGGCGAAACTGTTTCTAGCGTACTGAAAAAAATGCCAGAAGAATTGCGTACAGCGATAACCCTTAGAGAGATAGATGGATTGAGCTATGAAAAAATTGCAAGTTTAATGGATTGCCCCATTGGCACGGTGCGTTCGAGAATATTTCGTGCCCGAGAAACTATATCAGCAGCACTACGGCCAAAATTAGCAGCGTTTCGTAACAGGAGGTGGTAAATTGAAAGAAGAAATGTCCGCATACGTTGATTCTGAGCTAGCAGAAAAAAAGACAGATGCTCTTGTTGATATCCTTCGACATGAATCTGATGCAAGAAACGATTGGTTTCTATATCACCTTACTGGAGATGCTATGCGTGGGCAGCAAACAATTGATGACGGCTTCTCGATACGTATCATAGAAAAGTTAAAAGCCGTAGAAATTGATCCCCTTTATGATCCAATTGATAATTCCACAACTTAACTAGATTTGTTCTGGAAATAACGGTATGCAAAGAATATCTCAAGATATGTCTGATACCTATTAATCTGAGTCAATAACGGTGCACAACGGGCGCTGCTCTAAAAATTCACTATGTTGGATATTAGTAAATATTATAAGCAACTGGAAGAGGAGAATCACATTACAGTCTGAAACCTATACTACAAGCTATTCTTCAATCTTTTTAATTTTGCGATACCAATAAATATACCAATAAATTTACTGGATGGTACGAAGCCATAGATGTGACGGACCGTTTCTGATATAAATTTTTGTAAAAAAGTATGATTAAAAAAATTCTTTAAATTTTAGTCTCTAAATACTGGTGCATCCTTAAATCCCAGTCGACCTATGGCAGGCAGTTTAATAGCTGGTCTTAAGATGTCTACTCCAAAACTAAGACCCAATAGATTAAATTCAATGCCCTCAGCAAGACCTAGCGTGACCCCGAGTAGTCCAAAAACTGAAACCTGGATACCAGTGCCAGATTCAGACATAGAGAACAAACTGCCATCATCAAGCCAGTCTTTGCCCACAGCATTGGGTGGCAATTCTACTTGAAGCTCAGTTACATTGCGAATGATGTGTGAAACAAACGAATTGCTGTTAGGGCCCGGATACATTCTGTAAAAACTTGGATACTTATAGGACTGGATAGCAGCTTTAATTTGGGGGATTGCAGCTTCAGCTTTTTCACCACGAATATCTGTGATCAGTTCGGGAATACTGCCATACCATTTTTTGTCAGGAATATCTTTTTTACCTAAAACGGCTTTGCCGCCATTGCCAGTTTGCCAGCCGGTTGCATGATAGACTACATACTCTCTGGCACCCTTTTCCTTAAAGGCCACCCAAGAGTGGACCGCTAAGTATTTATGCCAGTTAAAAGTTCTGGCTACATAGACATGAACAATAGCTTCTTCGATTTCGGAGGGAAGTGGCGCAATATTGGCACTGCTACGATCAGCAGTTCTCCAGTCAGAATGAGAACAACTGGTTAGGAATAAGGAAAGAAATAGAATCAAAAATTTAATCATAAAAAGTTAAGCTTCCTGGCTTATTTTGAGTTAGGCTAAACTTGATGCAAAATAGTCTTATTGATTCATGGGACATCAGCGCGCACTTTGCATGGGTCATGGGTAAAATTCGTCACAATTGGAAGCGACAATGAGCGGGCGTCGCAACTGACCCAAATACTGCAACTAGCAGGCATATGTCTAGCCACCTTGTTGCAGAAAATGGTCTACGAGCCGCCGTGCAATGGAAATAGGGAAAGGTAGCTTCATACCATCGGCGCTAAGCTCTTCCCGAGTAAACCAGCGGGCATCTTCTAGTTCACCATCATTTAGTTTGATGTGCTGACTCACAGCTTCGGCAATAAACCCTAGCATCAATGCTGCCGAAAAAGGCCATGGCTGCGAGCTGTGATAGCTTACCCTGCCAATGCGTACACAGGTCTCTTCGAATACTTCCCGGCGCACACCATCTTCAAGGCTTTCGCCAGGTTCAATGAAACCAGCGATGGTCGAATAGTATCTTTCCGGCCAGTTCGTCTTTCGCCCGAGCAGGCAACGCTCACCGTCAGTCACCAGTACAATAATCGCAGGGTCAACGCGTGGAAACAACGTCTTGCTGCAGCCTCCACATATTCTGGAATTACCGCCTCTGTCGGGCTTCGTCTGCGATCCACAGACACCGCAAAAGACCTGCGACTGATGCCACAAAACCAATGCGCGTGCATGTGCTGCAAGATTTGCTTCGTCATGCTGCAAAGCCATGCCGATGAAACGAAGGTCCTGAAATTCACCAAACCCGGCAAATGGTGATGTCTGCTCAGTGATTATCGCCACAGCAAATACCGGTTGATTGCGAAACAGGCCGAGGAAAATCAGGTGTTCTTGATTGACGTAATGTACTATTTGTTGCCTTTGCAGTAAAATCGCATGTGGCGGATCACCGCCGACCAGACACCTGTCCCCCCAGACCAGAATGAAACGGCTATCGGAACTCGCAGCAGCTTGCTCCAACCATTCCGAATCCTTGCGCAGATCACTGCTACGATCTACGAACGCGCCGGCAAAAATATTCAAGGTCCGTATCCTCTGAGCTTGTTATGCATAAAGCAAGGCTTAATATTTAATCTGATTCAATAGGGTTGAATAGTGATGAATGGCGTAGGCTATTGGTCCAGACAACATGTTTATAAATTTTGTTTTGTAATGCTATTATATTATCGGCTTGCAACCATCAGTTGCGAAAACTTTCAGGTAAACACTTACGATGTTATACCCACTATTTTGAAAGTGCATTTCTTATTGCGGCGATCACTTCATCGGCATATGGCCTGATGTGAGGGCTGAAGTTGGTAATTAGCTCGCCATCTCTGCCAATTAAATATTTATGAAAATTCCAGGTTGGGTAGGTTCCTGCGGCGTCAGCCAGAGCGACGTAAAATGGATGGGCGTTTTTTTCAGTAACTGTGATTTTCTCAAACATTGGAAACTTTACTCCGTAAGTCAATCGGCAAAACTCTTGAATTTCTTTTTCTGATCCCGGTTCCTGTCCAAGAAAATCATTAGATGGGAAACCAATTACAACCAGGCCTTCGTCAGCGTATTCCTTATAAAGTTTTTCCAGACCTTCATATTGTGGTGTGTTTCCACACTTTGATGCAGTATTCACAACAAATACAACTTTATCTGCGTATGCCTTACAAAGATTAACATTCTCAGATGATGCAAGGCGACGGAAGTTGTGATCCAGTAACGATTCCTGGCAAGCCAATACTGGCAAGCATACAAAGCTCAATAAAAAGAAAATAATCGTTCGCATTTTTTCTCCTAAACTATAGCTATAACGGGGAAAATAACCCTGTATTTTTTGTATTTAGATTATAAGTAAAGCTAACAATGTTTATTGTGACTAATTTTGAACAAACAAGTTCAGTTTATGAAGGTTAAAACTAACCTTATGCGGAGAACAATTATTACTAGTCTAAATCATCTATCAATTTTGTATAGAAATGCTATGTTTTTAATTTCATCCCATTTTCTATTTAATCCTTTCCATCCTCCAAACCTGTGATTTGATATTGTTTCTATTACAATGGGCGGAGGGAATCGAATAGTAGCCTGTAACCTGTAAATATCTTCTGTACAAAAGAGGATATAAACCTAAACGCCCATACTGAATCAAACGTAAAAGGAAGGTAACAATGGACTATATTCTGACACTACTAAGCGATCCGACAGCCTGGATCGCCTTAGCCACACTAACTGTAATGGAGGTAGTCCTTGGTATTGATAACCTCATTTTTATTTCGGTGCTATCAAACAAATTACCTGAGTATCAACGTGAAAAAGCTCGACGTATAGGGATCTCTGCGGCATTGGTTCTTAGACTTATATTGCTTGCGACAATTGCAGTGATTGTCAAGCTCACTGATCCAGTCTTTGAATTATTTAATCATGCTTTTTCATGGCGAGACCTTATACTGATCATTGGCGGACTGTTTTTAGTCTGGAAGGCAACTACAGAGATTCATAATTCAGTTGATCCCGATCCAGGTCCGGATAGGCTGAACCCAGCAGTAGCAACGACAAGTGTTGCTGCTGTTATCGGGCAGATTCTATTATTAGATTTGGTGTTTTCTATTGATAGTATAATTACTGCTGTTGGCATGACGGATCATATTCCGATCATGGTAATCGCTGTCATTATTTCTGTGGGCACTATGTTTCTAGCTGCAGAGCCGCTGGCAAATTTCATTCATGCCAATCCGACAATTATTATGCTAGCACTTGGTTTTCTCTTATTGATTGGTACGACTCTCATCGCCGAAGGCTTTGGTGTACACGTTCCGAAAGGATACATCTATGCAGCAATGGCATTTTCTGCACTGGTTGAAGGGCTCAATATGCTTGCTCGTCGTGCACGTCAGAATTTATTAAATTAACATGAATAACAAATTTAAAGATTCTTTAATTTAATGTAGGTTTCGAACAGCTTTA
>JAHELA010000121.1 GCA_024644425.1 Nitrosomonadaceae bacterium | reverse complement strand
TATCAATTTTCATGATATTACTTTGGAATCGCACAGTGAGCGTAATTTATTAGTCCCTACGCCAGATAACACATATGAACCTCGGAATAGGCGAGTTGAAGTTTTGATTCGTTGATCCAACAGTTTTTCTGTTTGTATCTCTGCACTAAAATCCATCACTCAGACTTAACACCGATTAACTTAGAGAAAAATATGAATTCTCGTCATGGAAAAATAATTTTGCTTAGATAGTTTTTATTATGGGCATCTGTTTTTCGTTTCAGATACAAGCAGCAGTAAGAGAATATTGGGTTGCTGCAGAGAATATATCTTGAGATTACGCTCTCCTTCTAGCCAGAATCTGATTAATCCCGATGCTGGTCTCGATGTATGGGGTAAATCACTAAAATAAACTAAATACCGCTATATAGGCTATACGGATAGTAGCTATACAACTCAATTACAACAGGCTGAATGGATGGGTATTTTAGGGTCTCAACTACGAGGTGTAGTAGGGGATACCCATAGTTGTTCATTTCTTAAATAAAAAGATCGTCTGCTTTCCATGCATCCTAACGGTGTCTTGTATAGTTAAAGATAACGAAGGAGCTGATGGTAGTGCGGACGCAAGGATTCCGCTGAATGGATCCTATGAATACACTTGGAATATAGATGAAGCTGCTGGTCCGGGGCCCAGTGATCCTTCGACTATTGTAAGCTTATATTACTCTCATTTAATGAGTAACGAAGAAGTGAATCTTGGACTGGTAGGCGGCTCTTATTCTTACCCGGAAGGGTATGGAAAGATCGATATTTAATCCGTTTCCTCGAGACGTAGATCGAGAGTTTATATGGAAGTTTATATCATTGTTCATAATTTTCAATGAAGAAAATAATGAGGAGAGTGGGATGAAGCATTCAATTAATGGCCGCATTTTTGAGGATCTCAAAAGATATGAAACTAGTGTAGGTGAGCGTGTCCGCTGGCATGTAACTGCACTAGGTAACGAACAGGATAATCATACTATTCACTGGCATGGGCAGACAGTTCTTGATCATGGACGAAGAACTGATGTAATTGAAGTGCTGCCCGCTAGCATGGTTTCAGTTGACATGGTTCCTCGCTCGCCAGGAGATTGGCTTTTACATTGTCATGTCAACGACCATATGATTGCTGGCATGTCCACGCGTTGGCAGGTATTTCCATAATAGCAACTGTGTTTCATGAATAGGCGTTCGTCTATTCATCAATATGTATGGTTTTTTAGAAACAAAAACTTCAATTAAGCTTTTTAGTGTCTACACTTAAAGCCCATTTCTTGGATCTAATATTTATTTTTCAGACTTTCTAAACCTCAAATATTTTTAAATTTCAAATCCTTCGTAGCCTAAATTTATTTTTTCATGGTGATTCATTATTTCAAGTATATGAATATAAAGAAATAAATATGTGGTAAAAGCCCTATTAAAGTTAATTCTGATCAATCCGATAAAATAGATACAAGTCTATGAATTATATACGGAGTTACATTAATTAGATGGGATCAACGAGTGAAGTTCTAGCTGTAAATGCCCAATTGCTAAAATCAAAAGCAAGCAAACTTTCAGTTGCTGGCATTGGGATTTCGATTTGTGCAATTATTATTGCATCTATTGCTACTGCCTATCTACAAACCAATGAGATTAGTTTAGCCAGTATAGTTGAAGCTCAAAAGAAAAATGCTTCACTTTGGTTGCTTGATATGATGCCTTTTATCTTTGCTTTCTGGGGACAATATGTTAGTTCGATGATGGCTTTTGAAGCCAGTGCTATGGTGGTTGACCAGACAAGTGATTTACGTGCTCAGGCTACAGCGTTTGAGAGACAGGCCATGCGTGGCACTACAAATGATGCGCTTACTGATTTACCTAACAGAGTATTACTAATGGATCGATTGGGACAAGCAATTAAAACTGCGTCAATTGAGAAAAGTAGAGTTGCAGTCCTGGTCCTCGATATTGATCGTTTCAAAGATATTAATGACAGCCTTGGGCACAATACAGGTGATCGTGTCATCAAACAAGTTGCGTACCGCCTGCGTAAAGTTATTCATGAACCAAACACTGTTGCACGGCTAGATGGAGACGAGTTTGGAATCATACTAAAGAAATTGGGTACTAATGCGGATGCTATCAAGTTAGTCCAAGAAATTAAAGAAGCTTTACATGTTCCCCTGAAGCTGGAAGGGGTAAGACTAGATATTGATGCAAGTTTAGGCATCACTTTTTTTCCAGAACATGGAAAAGATGCACAAATTTTACTGCAGCGGGCTGATGTCGCTATGTATCAGGCTAAAAAGAAACGTAGTGGGTTCATCGTGTATACCACTGCTTTAGAGAGGTGCAATACACGTAGTCTATCGCTCATGGGAGAGCTTCGCGAGGCAATTGTTAATAATGAACTAGCAGCATACTATCAGCCCAAGATCGATATTAAAACCGGCATAATTAAAGAAGTGGAAGCTTTGGTACGTTGGAGGCATAAGGTTCATGGTTTGGTACCGCCCGATGATTTTATTCCAATGGCGGAAAAAACAGGACTCATTAAACAACTTACCCTATGGGTGCTGCATGAAAGTCTGACGCAATGTGCGAAATGGAACAATGAGGGATACAAATTGAGGGTTGCAGTGAATCTATCGACTAGCGACTTACTTGATATAGAGTTTCCTGAAACAGTTACTCGAGTATTGAATGCTCACGATGTGCCATCCGAGCAACTGCTATTAGAAATTACTGAAAGTTCCATCATGGTAGATGCTAACCGATCATTGGAGACCCTAACTAATTTGTCAAGTCTAGGAATACGACTTTCCGTAGATGATTTTGGAACCGGTTATTCATCTTTGTCCTACCTTAGTAAACTGCCCGTAGATGAGTTGAAGATTGACAGGTCTTTTGTTATGGACATGGCAAATAACAGTAATAATGCAAAAATTGTGCAAGCTACAATAGATCTTGGACATAACCTTGGACTTGAAGTAGTTGCTGAAGGTGTGGAGACGGCTTCGAATCTATTTCTTTTACAACCACTAGGATGTGATACTGCACAAGGATACTATTTTACCAAGCCACTTGATGCCAAAGAATTTAACACTTGGCGTGGACAAAATATAGCAAGCGGACGTATGCAAAATAAAGAAGGAGAACTATATACAATACTCCCTCAAAAGTAACAAAGCTAAGTCCTTTGCGAGTTTTGGCTTATAACGAATAAAATTCTAGTGGAAAATAATATTTATTTAGAATAACAGTTACATCAACACACTATCTTTTGGTTCTAAGGGCGGTGGAATAGAAGATTCCCCAAGCTGCTGTCTCAAACCGATTTCAATGTTTCGGCAAATAGAGGACATAGAAATATCCTATATTTTTTGCCCAAAAGGTTTCCGGTTCGGCTTCCAATGAGCTCAGTGATCATAAAAATTGTAGTCAGAAAAAAATAGATAGGAAGGGTCCCTCACCCGAGTCGTTGAACAAGTTCAAATGGAAGCATCAATACCAAAACCCACACGAATGCCTTAGTAAAAAAACCGTATTGGCAAGGTAGAGGGGTAGATTTAATTCTTTCACAGCGACCCTGGGCAGCAAACAATCTTTAATGGTTACCATGAGACCTTAGACGTATGCTTTTTACTAAAAGTAGACGCTTGAAACTTGGTGATTCAGATTAAATATAATCGTAAAGCTCTTCTTCTGATAAGTTTCTTATCTTACCTGCGCTGTTTGCTCTAAAACCATCTGCGTACATATTACCAATACCTAGAATCCAATGACAGTATATCTGGATGACAATACGTAACTCACTATCATTTATCGTATCCTTTAAAATGGTCATAGTGCATGAATTATCATCTTGGACAATTTTTTCTTCTTGATAGCTTTCTAGTTGAGAAAGTTCAGCGAAGGATTTTCTCTTTAATTCAGAAAGATACTTGTCAGATAATTTGTTTATCTCTTTCATAATTTATTTGTTGATCTACTTAACATCTGTTGCAAAACAATTACGCTTACTTATATAACGGAGTATTTGGTGTTAGGTTTACCTATGTATAACGGAGCATTGAGAAACAATATTGAGATTGACTAGGCTGTAAATGTCAGATTTGTAAAAAAGCTGCAGAATAGAAATTTCTCTATACGGCCAATTTGGAGTATGATTATAAATAAGGGAAAATTAGCTTGTGATCAGGGGGTTAATATGAAAATTATATTGATTGCGTTATTGCTGCTAGTATCGTACGGTGTATTTGCACAAAGTTACGATGGAACCTTGGAGCAAAGACAATGGCAGTCGCAAAAGTATCAGAATAACCAATTGGATAAGTATCGCCTGAATGCGCTAACGGGAAAGCAGAAAAATTTCCTGAATCCACAAAATCAGAATCAGCAAAATCGACTGCACCAGGAACCGAAAAAGCAGGAAGAGAAGTACAGCCCAGGACTACCAATTTTCGATTTGAACTACTAGACGAAAGTTATAGGTCGCTACTCTGCATTAACTGTTTTATCTAATAACTTGCCAGCAGTAGTATCG
>JAHELA010000014.1 GCA_024644425.1 Nitrosomonadaceae bacterium | reverse complement strand
TGCCTGTTGGAGTAGAGATAACTTCATTTAAAGGGAATGAAGATGATTCGGCTGTTGCAACGATTGTGATTCCACGTGCCGTAGTTTCTGAAGAGGCCGCTACAGAAACAGTAGCTGCTGCGGACATTCCAACAACGGTTCAGAAAGAAGATGAAGAAAAGGAAAGTGAGAGCAAAGAAATTGCAAAGAAATAGTATTCATCAGTTACTTGTTTGCCCGCTGGAGTTAGACTGGGTCCAGCGGGCTTTTTAATGAGCTGCTAATATGGCACTTCCAATAAAACTTATTGTCGGTCTTGGTAATCCCGGGAGAAAGTATGTTGCCACACGTCACAATGCAGGGTTTCAGTGGGTATCTAAGCTAGCTGAAAAATTACAGGTCACTTTAAAAGAAGAGGCAAAATTTCATGGCCTATATGCTCGTATCGAGCAAGAAGGGAATGAACTATGGTTACTAAGTCCTCAGACATATATGAATGATAGTGGGAGATCCGTAGCAAAGCTGTGTAATTTTTATAAAATTCATCCAGAACAAGTTCTTGTAGTTCATGATGAGTTAGATTTGCCTGCAGGTGTATCCCGGCTAAAGTTAGGTGGTGGGTTAGGTGGGCACAACGGGATAAAGGATATTGCTAAACAACTTGTTACCAAGGATTTCTGGAGGCTACGTATTGGAATTGGACATCCTGGGGACAAAGATTCTGTAGTCAATTACGTGTTGCAGAAACCATGTAAGGTTGAAGCAGAAAAAATAAACACGGCCATCAATCGTAGTTTGGGAATATGGCCGCTGATGGCCCGAGGAGATTGCCAAGCAGCTATGCTTGATTTGCATACCATGAAGTTGTGAAGTGCGAATATAATTTATGAAGAAAATTATTTACTTTTTTCATTTCTTATCTGGTTAATATTCATAATTAAATAAACTTATGAGCCTGAAATGTGGAATCGTTGGCTTGCCTAATGTAGGGAAATCCACTTTATTTAATGCGTTGACTAAGGGGGGTATTGCTGCAGAAAATTATCCTTTCTGTACCATTGAACCCAACGTTGGCGTAGTCCAAGTGCCAGATTCGCGTTTAGATACACTTTGTGAAATTGCTAAGCCACAAAAGCTTCATCCTGCCATAGTAGAATTTGTAGACATTGCAGGTCTTGTTTCTGGTGCATCTAAAGGGGAGGGGCTGGGTAATAAATTCCTTGCAACAATACGTGAGACCGACGGGATCATCAATATGGTACGTTGTTTTACAGATGACAGAGTAGTTCATATTGCTGGTAAGGTAGATCCAATTTCTGATATCGAGACTATACAGATTGAGTTAGCAATGGCTGATTTGGCTACTGTGGAAAAAACACTACATCGTGAAGAGAAATTAGCTAAATCTGTTGGTAATAAGGACGCGGTCAAATTAGTTGCGTTGTTAGAAAAAACTTTAGAACACCTTAATCAAGGTAAACCGGTTAGAAGTCTAGGGCTTGATAAAGAACAGCAGAAATTGCTTACGCAACTATGCCTACTTACTGCAAAACCCATTGTATATGTGGCAAACGTTAGTGAGGATGGCTTTACCAAAAATAATCTTCTAGAACAAGTAGAGAAATATGCAGCTCGAGAAGGTTCGCCCGTTGTGGCAATTTGTGCGGCATTAGAAGCTGAAATTGCTGAACTTTCTGATGAGGATAAAAAACTATTTCTAGCCGATACTAATTTAGAAGAGCCTGGCTTGAATCGGCTTATCCGAGCCGCTTATCAATTACTTGGGTTGCAAACCTTTTTTACAGCTGGCCCTAAGGAAGTGCGTGCCTGGACAATAAACAGAGGTGCTACTGCCCCGGAGGCTGCGGCCGTCATTCATACAGATTTTGAGAAAGGGTTTATTCGTGCTGAAGTCATTGCTTACGAGGATTATATTCTTTATGGGGGTGAACAGGGATCAAAAGAAGCAGGTAAGTTAAGGTTAGAGGGGAAGGAATATGTTGTAAGAGATGGCGATCTAATGAATTTTCGTTTTAATGTTTAAGTTAACTTAATTTTTAACGAGTTCTTAGTATCTTTTATGATCATGAATATTTCCCTAATCTATCATATAAGTAAACAATGGAACATAAAGACTCCTAGTCTTGTCAGAAAAGTAAGAGTTTTAAACCATTTCAAGGAATGACGTGGTATGTTAGGATCTTAACAAAATATATTGAGGTAAAAATATCAGAATGTATTGCTTACAATGTATTGATCTCTCCAATAATCACAATATGATTCTTAATTTAGTTTAAATTTTTTTAAGGAGTTGAATTATCAATGAAAATAATATTTAAATCTTTACTGGTTCTATCGGCATTCTTCTTCTCGCCCTATGTAGCAATAGCCGATGATGGGTCAACGTTTGAGGATTACCCTAGGAATGCAGGAGAGAAGCTTGGAAACGGTATTGCTAATATTGTTACTGGTTTTGTGGAGATTCCTAAGACCATGATTGTAACCAGCAATAATGATGGAGTGCCTTATGGTGTGACAAATGGGTTTTTCATTGGCCTTGTGCATGCGGTTGGACGAACAGTAAGCGGGGCTATTGACGTTGCAACTTTTGTGGTTCCCACTACGCCACTAGTCGAAGCTGATTATATTTGGCAAGATTTTGATAAAGAAACCACTTATACGGCTCCACAATGGCGTTAAAGTTAATCTTATAATAATCCTTGTATTTGTAGTTTTAAATGTGGTGTAAATTAATAATAAGAACCCCGAATTAACTTAGTTTTATTTTCTATGGTGTTCTTGCCTCCAGTTTTATAATCGATTTTTATGCACATAAAGAAATCTATATCACCATATATAGTTTTGTTCTCGCTCCAGTTCGTACTATGTTAGTGTTTTTATGTGGCCTATTAAGTTTTTACAGTGTGATAAATATCCAGCTAATTATCTTGGGCATCATAAAAAATTGAGTAGGTTATACATAGATGAAAGAGGATTATTGGCTGGAGCGTTGGAAGCAGGACGAGATAGGTTTTCACCAGAGCGAAACTAATACCCATTTGATTCACTATTGGAGGAAACTAAATCTAATTTACGGTAGCAAAATATTTGTACCCCTTTGTGGTAAAAGTGTAGATATGTTGTGGTTACATAAGCAGGGGTATATGGTGCTGGGTGTTGAGTTGAGCGCCGTGGCAATAAGAGCTTTTTTTGAAGAAAATTACCAAGCTTTCAATTATATTAATGGAGAAAAATTTAATTATTATGAATCAAGCGGGATTAGTATTCTTGGCGGTAATTTCTTTGATTTAACTAAAAAAGATTTGGCTAAGGTGAGTGCTGTATATGATCGCGCATCACTAATCGCGCTACCAATTACTATGCGCGCAAATTATACGCGCCATCTTCTTAGTATTCTTCCACCTTCAACACAGATTCTACTCATTACTTTAGATTATCCTCAATCGGAAATGTCCGGTCCACCGTTTGCTGTTTCAGAGGATGAAGTAAAAGAGCTCTATGGCAAACATACAAAGATATGTCATGTAGCACAATTTGATGTATTAGAGAGATATCCTCGTTTTCAAGAGCGAGGAGTAAGCCGGTTAGATGAGAATATCTTCCTATTAAATATTCAGGATGAACAGATATAAGAATAAAAAAGGGGTATACAATCTATTCGTTTATATTTTTATTATATTTCGGCGCTTCATTCTGCTGATAGATTCAAGGAATTATACGGTTTATTAATATGGGAGCATGCGTAGATCTAAGATTTGGCGGAGTATAATGGCCGCCAGGATTGAATTTTTCTCAATTAGGATGACTTAATGAGCTATCTTCCAACTTGGCCTATTGCAATCACACCCCTGACTGCATTTGGGTTCATGCTGATAATTGGCTGTATTGGAGGCTATTTAGCGCATCGTTTATCTTGGCTTCCAAGTATCACAGGATTCATGGTTGTTGGTCTTTTGTGCGGGCCAAGTGGGCTTGGGTTATTAAGCGAAGAAATGATAGCAGGGTCTCAGGTCCTTATTGATGTTGCACTGGCTTTAATTCTTTATCGTCTTGGTCTATCACTGGATATCAAATTTCTTTTGCGATCTCCAAGTCTCCTTTTTACCTCATTGTTTGAGAGTGCTGTAACGTTTAGTTTTGTTTTTTTCGTTTTGTATCTTTTCGAGATACCAATAGTAGTTGCTGCATTAATAGCATCCATTACAATTTCATCTTCTCCGGCGGTACTGTTGCATGTCGCGAACGAGGTTGGTGCCAAGGGTGAAGTAACTGAATCTACCAAGACATTGGTGGCACTTAACAATCTCATTTCATTTATTGCATTTAGTATTACCCTTCCACTAATGCATTACACTACTGGAGGTGATTGGGGAACCATTTTTTTTGAACCCTTGTATCGGCTAGGAGGTTCCTTACTTTTGGGATTTATGGTTGCATTTGGATTGCATGAAGTTGCGGTGAAAATACAAGAAGCCCCTCAATACAAGCTTGCATTAGTTATTGGTGCAATTATGATCGCGATGGGTCTAGCTAATGAATTAAAACTTTCTATGCTTTTTGTTCCTTTAGTCGTCGGTATCGTGGTCAAAAGTTTAGAGCAGGAAACTGTTGTTTCAGACCTTACATTTGGTCCTTCATTTGAGCTTTTCTTTATTATTCTGTTCGTTTTTGCTGGAGCTGCTCTTAAGTTAAAAACTTTAGTTGAATTTTCACCTGTGTTGTTAGCATTGGTGATAGCAAGAAGTTTAGCTAAATCACTTTCTGTTTCTACAGCGTCAGCTTTATTTAAAAAATCTTTTCGTACGGGTATTGCGAGTGGCTTGCTCCTGATTCCAATGGCTGGATTAGCTATTGGGCTGGCTCAAACAGCAATCAACTTGTTTCCACAACATGCTTCGATTATCGCAGTAATTATTTTTGGATCGGTTACGGTATTCGAAACAATTGGTCCACCTATTGCAGCCTATGCGTTCCGTGTTGCAGGCGAGATAACTGAGAGTGATGATGACGAAAGAGGGGGGCCCAATAATAATATGTCTAAAACAAGCAATATGTCGTTAAACAATTCCCCCTCTGAAGCGAGAAGAACGTAAGATTTATTTTTTTGTCTACAGGCCATACGAGCCAATGCGTAAAGTATTTAAAGGAATCAGCGGCTTGCTTTAGAACCAAACAAGCAAACTTAGTTTTCTGTATAGTCGAGCTTATCCATAATATTTTGAGGGATGTTAAACTTCTTTCTTCCAACAAGTGCATAATAGAACAATGGACGCCCGTCAATGGAAATACGATGCCGATATCGTTCTAAATGATGAACTTCCAGCGCACCACTCACAGATAGCGCCTTAATTAAACGAGAAAAACCCGAAGTATCACTTTCAAGCAGGAATGATTCCTTAATATTGAAGGCAACCCATCCTGATGATGCTACCAAATTGAACGCATTGGCAAAGGCTTTTGCTGGAATATCACCAAATCCAAGCGCGGCAACACAAGATAGACAATCAAACTGCCATGCGGCCAGTTTTTTCTCTGTTATAGAGTCCAACTCACAAAAATCACGTACATAATACGCATCATATACTCCCGGTCTGTCGCGTTCACAAGCAACATATGCTTCTTCGCAGATATCAACGCCAATGACCCGAGCTACGCCAAAAGCGTGCAATTGCTCTCCAAACATCCCATTTCCGGCTCCTAGATCGAGCACGCGTAACTCTGTCATCTCAACACGATTATCCCTCAAAACTTTATTCAAAGTATCACTAACTTTTTTTGGGGAATTACACTTAAGGCGTTGATAAAAAAGTTGTTCATATAGACCAGGATGTTTGTACAGCTCCCCATAATCGTGAAAACGGAGCTTAATTTCCTGTTCGTTCTCGTTAAGGTTAAGGCTGAAAAAAGCATTATCCTGTTCAAGCTGATGAGGCTTTGTAACAGGAAATTTAATATTGTATTGTTGATTTTCCATTTTAGTCTCCGTTGAAACAAATCATACCTGGGACTAGGGAGAGCAATAGACCCTTCTCGCCCATATCACCGTGTGCTCTGGTCAAATACGGTGGTTCAATGAGTAAATTCTTAACACGCCGCATGGTCAGCATTGCCCCATTATTTGAAAAACTAAACCAAAAGGGCAAGTATGTGATCAAGGGACTTCGACAGCTGCTATATTAACCACCTGCAGGAAAGCTTATTGCAGAATTACATTATAACATGATATTTGGACAAAAAGGTTGCTTAGCCCATCTAAGCAACGAGTATAACAGGCATAGATAGAAATTATTATTTTAATATATTAAAAACAATTACGTAGTAGATTTACATAAGAGAATAAATGACTGTCTGAATAACCTTATATCAATTTTTAATCCCTTTTATTTCTTAAAAATTGTCAGCTAGTCAGTTTTGGTGAAAAATTCTAGCTAAAGGGTAATGCTTCACAGAATTTTTGAATTTTAGATAGAGTTATCAATTGACTAAGCTTCAAACATGATCAGCCAACAAAAATTTGTGTTTTACCATCCATAGTAATAATTTGGATAATAAGGCACACCATAACCAATGCCTGGTCTAAAGGGATAGCCACCAAAGCCTCTGCCATAGAAGCCTCTGCCACCAAAGCCTCTGCCATAGAAGCCTCTGCCACCAAAGCCTCTGCCATAGAAGCCTCTGCCACCAAAGCCTCTGCCATAGAAGCCTCTGCCACCTCTTCTAAAATTACGGTGGCCACCTCTATAACCCCAGCCTCCTCTAAAGTGACGATGGCCACCTCTTCTATAACCCCAGCCGTTGCTATAACCTCGATTACCTCTTCTGGCAATTTTTATTCCACTAGCATAAGGCTGGCCCCCATAAGCTTGAGATCCTCCGGTAAGTTGTCCACCTACTGCATTGGGTTCACTTGCACCGCCGTGTCCACCTACGCTACGTACCGATGCCCATGTTGAGGTACTTGTAATTGATCCAAGTAGGATGATGATAAGGCTCAGTAATTTGATCGTTTTCATGTCAACCTCCCCTTTAAGGGTTATACAAGGATAATTTAGTCTTCTATTTACCTTGTATCAATACAAGCCACTACCTAGTGCTCTTCATCCAAGAAAATAAGGTTCTTGATGAATGGCTGATAGTGATATAACGCATCATGATTAACTTGGTTGTCATTTTGAGGATTATTTATCAATTTTAAGTGTTCAGTTTCCCAAACTTATAATTTAATGAATGAGTTTTTACATTATAAATGTATTAAGAAAAATAATTGAAATTTTAGTTTCTTGTATTTACATAATATTTAGCGATACAGGCCAGGAAAGTTTATGTAAGTTATTGTTAATAAGTATATATACAGAAATGATTTGAAAGTTGTCAAGCAGAAATAGTTACTATAAAATAAATGAAACTGAAAAAGGGCATACCCATTGCGAGGTGGGGACGCAAAGCTTACGGTCTTGCAAAGAGACAGCGGAGTTACCAGAAAATCAGGGCTAATATGTCTTGATGCTTCTTGTACCTTAATCAGAGCTTTATTAATGTGCAAGGAGTTTGACTTGTCATACCAGCTTCAATTTTATACTCAGCTTTCTAATAACGAGCGTTATTATATGTTGGGAACTACGCTTGGTTCCTCATGTCTATTCGTTGTACTCAAGATATTTCTTGACCATATAAATTTTAGTCATATTTTTCCCCAATGTACTTATGTAAAACATTTGCTGTTTGTAAACGGCAAAAAATTGGCCAATGATTGAACTAACTACTTTTGATGACTTTGAATCAGCTAGTCGTGCGACCTTAGCATATTTGCATCAGCGCCTTGGATTTGATCTTTGGATGATGACAAGGGTAGAGGGTTCAGATTGTTTAGTTTTGCAGGCTGAAAGTCATGGTTATGACATAGAGGAAGGAACAGTTTTTCGCTGGGGTGATTCTTTTTGCTCACAGATGGTTTTAGGACACGGCTCTAGAGTTGTTCCACATGCCAAAAATGTACCTTTATTTTCTACATCACCAATTGCTAAAAAAGTTCCAATTGGCGCATACATTGGTGTGCCGCTAGCAAGTACAGATGGCTCACTGTTTGGAACATTGTGTGCGATTGATCCGCATCCACAAGAAGAGTCGATCAGGGACGAGCTACCTTTGATTGAGTTTCTTGCTAGGCTTCTCGGGACTATACTTATTGCTGATCTCAAGGCTGCAAAACAGGCAAGGCTCTTAGAACGTAGTCAGCAAGCTGCTCGGACTGATGTATTAACGGGTTTATTAAATCGACATGGTTGGGAGCAAAGTGTAGCTACAGAAGAAGCTCGGGCAAAGCGTTATGGTAGTCCTGCATGTGTATTAATTGTAGATCTTGATGGACTCAAGCAAACAAACGATACCAAAGGACATGTTCACGGTGATGCTCTTATCCGGAGTGCATCAAATAGCATTAGAAGCGCTTTAAGGGAGAACGATATCGTTGCAAGAATTGGTGGCGATGAATTTGCAATACTAGGTATCGAGTGTGACGCAGAAGGATGTGAGGCAATTTTCAAGAATGTCACTAATGCATTATTATCTAATGGAATCAGTGCTTCTGTTGGTAAAGCTCTACGAGATCATAGGCTAGGGCTATTTGAAGCAATTGCTGCAGCAGATCGTAATATGTATGTAGCAAAGGCTAAGCGGAGGATGAGATGTTCTAGGAAGAATTTCTAACATGTCATTGAGGCTCGGGTGGAGTTTAGATAGTGGAAAAGAGTAGGATAGAATTTTTGGTCTTTGCATTGCAAACGCGATGCTCTCCCAGCTGAGCTATGCTTCCTAGGTAGAGAATTTTATATCAAAACTATCAGCGTAAAATTGACATTACCTAAAAGGCTACGGATAATCTTTCCAGTTATGAGCAAAAGGCGCCATCGGTTCAAAATCAGACTTTGAGCTAGTGGTTAAAATTGGCCGCGCTGCGCCTTTTACAAAAATGGGCTCAACTATTTTTCCTCGCATCCGTTTTCCAATCTTATTTGTAAATAGCAGGCCCCGAACACATAAGGCGCGAGCATGAGCAAAGACTCCCTGATCAACGGCACGTTTTCAAAGTTGGCTGATATTTCTGAATCCTTTATTTTTTATAGTCTTGATATTGGTCTTACCAATGCGGCGGGTGACCCGATTACAGTGCCGTTGATCCTGCTGTGGCTTGCTTCGGCCTCAGTGTTTTTTACATTCTATTTTGGTTTTATCAATATTCGCTATTTTAAACATTCGGTCGCGGTTGCTTTTAACCGTCATCCGGAACCGGATGCTGACGGACAAATCAGTTCATTTCAGGCTCTTGCAACATCGCTTTCAGGCACGGTGGGACTAGGTAACATTGCAGGTGTGGCTGTGGCGGTTACAGTTGGCGGGCCAGGTGCGGCTCTGTGGATGGTTATCATGGGCATGTTTAGCATGTCGACGAAGTTTATTGAGGTAACTCTTGGCGTGAAATACCGCCATCATCCCGATCCAGAGGATAGGAAAAAGATTTCAGGCGGGCCAATGTATTATCTCCGTGATGCACTGAATAATTGTGGCATCCCACATTTGGGAAAAGTTCTAGCTACGTTATTTGCAGTGGCTTGTATTGGTGGTGCCATTGGTGGCGGTAACATGTTTCAGGCCAACCAATCCTTTGCGCAGGTTCTCAATGTCACAGGCGGCGAGGCAAGCTGGTTCTACGGCAAGGGCTGGGTTTTTGGCCTAATGTTGGCTGCTATGGTGGCAGTTGTTATTATCGGCGGAATTAAGTCAATTGCTGCTGCTGCATCGAAAATCGTACCTTTCATGGCGGGAATATATCTGTTGGCTGGGTTTATCATTATTGCGATGAATCTACCCGCCTTGCCAAACGCGCTTGGTATTATTGTAACTTCTGCTTTTTCGTTGCAAGCAGGGGCAGGCGGCTTTATCGGTGCCTTGCTTGCCGGGGTACAGAGGGCGACGTTCTCAAATGAAGCAGGTATTGGTTCATCGGCTATCGTTCACGCAACAGCCCAGACGAATATTCCAGCTAAACAAGGCATAGCTGGGATGATGGGGTCTTTTGTTGATACGGTTGTTATTTGTATGATGACGGCCCTGATTATCGTGATTTCTGGAGTGTATAAAACAACAGATGGCATGGCTGGAGTTGAACTGACCTCCGCTGCGATGGGAAGTGCAGTTTCATGGTTTCCTTATGTACTGGCTTTGTGTGTTGTGCTGTTTGCTTATTCAACGCTGATAACCTGGTATTATTACGGCGAGAAATGCCTGACTTTCCTGTTTGGAGAAAAGCGGTGGGTTGCGCTGTGCTTTAAACTTATATTTTGTGCGTTTGTTGTCATCGGTGCGGCGGCGGAACTGAGGAATGTTATTCGTTTGTCTGACGCCATGTTCTTCTCGCTCGCTATCCCGAATATTATCGGGCTGTATATTCTAGCACCAGAGGTGAAGCGAGATCTTAAAGTATATTTGCAAACGCTTAAAAAATAAAATATATTACTTGATCTCTTCTGGTTTTTTATTAACGTTATCCATATTTACTTGAATAAATGCGGCATGATTTCAATACGATATTACTCAGCCTGAGGTAGCCCAGCTAGAGTAGTTCCAGGATTTCTACTAACTATTTGATTTTCTTCGGTCTGTTTTACGTCTTTCTCTTTTGCGTCGATCTAAATGCCTAGTAGTAAGAACTGCACAAGGGGCGTGCCTGATGATGTACTCTGCAACACTTCCTATAGCAAATCGTTTCCATCCGCTATAACCATGAGTTCCAAGGACGATTAGATCTGCTTTGAGTTCACTAGCAACACGAACCGTTTCTTCACCTGCACGGCCCTCAGTAAAAACGGTATCCACTTTAATATCAAATTCTTCTTCTAACTTACGAAGAGTCTCTTTCCCTCTTTGCTTACTATCTTCAATACCTTCAACTACTCCATCAAATCCTGGTTTAAGGTAGTATTGTGATGGCACGTTCCAAACTGAAACATCAAAAACGTGAAGAGGTATGAGTTCTGCTCCTAGAGTTTTGGCTAACCATAGCGCATAAAAACTTGCATCTTTAGCAGTATCTGAAAAATCTGTAGCCAAGATAATTTTTTTAATAGGGGCCTGCATCAATACTCTCCTTTTTTTGGGCTCAATTAATATCAATTATGGATATGAATTTACACTATGTCTCCACTACGTGTAAATGTAAAATGAATTTTCTTTGGTACTAGTTTGGAGGAAAGTATGAGAACCACTTTGATTACTGGAGCTAACCGCGGGATTGGGTTAGAGTTCTCAAAGCAGTTTGTAGCTGATGGTTGGCGTGTCTTTGCCTGTAGTCGTAATCCCGAAAAATCAGATGCGCTTAATAAACTAGCTGCTATGTATCCTGATCAGATTACAGTACACACTCTTGATGTGGCTGATCATGAGCAGATAAAGAGGTTGGCACAAAATCTAGCTAACAAATCAATTGACATACTTATTAATAACGCTGGTGTTTACCCAGGCCCAAAGGGGTCTAGCTTTGGCGAGATTAATTATGATGCTATGACATATGCTTTCATAATCAATACCATGGCGCCGCTAAGGATGGCTGAAGAATTTGCCGATCATATAAAACGAGGTAATCAAAAAATTATTGTAACTATTACTAGTAAAATGGGTAGCGTTGCCGATAACAGTCGTGGAGGTAGCTATATATATCGGTCTAGTAAATCAGCCGTGAATATGGTCATGAAAAGTCTTTCTATTGATTTGAAGTCGATTGGCATTATTGTTGCTCTATTACACCCAGGATGGGTGAGAACTGATATGGGCGGCCCTAATGGCTTAATTTCTACAAAACAAAGTGTATCTGGTATGCGAAACGTTATTAGCCAAATTTCCCTTGTAGATTCAGGAAAATTTTTTGCATATGATGGACAAATAATTCCATGGTAGATTATCTTCTTATTTCTAGTATTCTATGATTTGTTGAAAATTATCTTTACAAATATTTTTAAGTTTCATTTTTAATAAAGAAACGGGATATTAAATATGTCATCTAAATAATCCCACATACGTTAAGTACAGAAAGGAATTGGGAGGAGAAATGCATAAAAAATATTTTGCCAAGGGATTGATTACATGGATTCAAGACTCAATTTTCCAGGCTGAATCTATGCTCGAAGAAAATATGGCTAAACTGTGGGTAATTCCAAATGGTTTAAACGATGTGAATTCTAGTGCTAACAGCGGATCCTCGTTACAAAAAATTATACAAACAACTTTAATACTTTGTTTTATATTAATCATTTCGCAAGTACTTATATCCAACGCTATGGCTGAATCCATCTACAAATCAGTTATGCCTGACGGACGTGTGATGTATGGTCAGCAACCGCAACCAGGTGCAAGTACAGTTAAAAAATCTACGGTTGATGTCAGTAATACGGGAGTAAAAGCAGCCTCGAAGGCAGAGATAGAAAGCATAAATCGTCGCGCAAAGGAACGTTCACTAGCATTGGATAAGACGCTTGAATCTGTACAGACCGCTGAAGCTGATTTACGTATTGCTGAGGCTAATCGAGAAGCAGGAATAGAGCCTCTACCTGGTGAGCGTCTTGGTATAGTGGGTCGCGGTACACGTTTATCAGAAGCATATTGGCGACGGCAACAAATTTTGGAGGAGAATGTTGAAGCTGCACGACAAAACCTAAAAAATGCCCGACAAGGATATAACGATGTGCGTTAAAACTGCGATGTATTAAACATAGTCAGTGTAAATTGGAGAAGAGTCTTGTTTTTATGACAAGGTCTAAATAGTAAATTTTTGTAGGTAGATAATCCTAGGTAAAATTCCATGAACCTCCTTCTGCTATGCAATCTTCCAATTTAAGAATCTGTAGAAGTGGATACCATTAACCTTTTAGGGATTATTCCGCCGGATGCTGTAGTTTCTCCTAGTCCAAGAAAGCGTTTACCATTGCCATACAATCTGATCATTTTTTGTTCTGTCAATTCATTTTCTAAAATTGGGTTAGTTACTATTTGTCCTTGAAGTATACGAATTGAGTTTACATCATCCAAAAATATTGCAGGTATCTTATGTAGGAGGCTGTCAACAGAGTTTAAACAAGCATCGCGTTCCACTAGGGTCATTTTTTCAAGTATGTCCAACGTATAGGCATTTAACAAATCAAGGTCATCAATGGATTTGCGGCACAGTGAAGTAAGGTATGCTCCACCGCATCCAAGCATATTTCCGATATTCTCTGCAAGAGTGCGTATATAGGTACCCGAGCTGCATTTAACCTTAATGTTTAACTTATTTCCATCAAGAGTTCTTGCTTGAAGATCGTGAATGGTAATTTCACGGGGTTGTCGTTCAATCTCTATACCTTTTCTTGCATAGGTATACAAAGGTTTCCCCTGATGTTTTACTGCACTATACATAGGAGGTGTTTGCTTGTTTTTTCCAATAAAATTTTGTAGTACTGATTCAACCTGCTGCAATGTTATATTCACATTACCTGCGAAAGAAATTACCCCATTAGCATCGCCGGTAGTACTAGTAAAGCCAAGTTCTAACGTAGCTTCATAGGTCTTGTTAGCATTCAATAATACTGAAGAGAACTTAGTAGCTTCACCAAAACATACTGGTAACAAACCAGTTGCCATTGGATCTAGCGTACCAGTATGCCCAGCTTTGGAAGCAATAAATATACGCTTAGTAATTTGCAGTGCCTGATGAGATGAAATTCCAAATGGTTTATTCAGTAACAGAACACCATTAATGTTACGTTTTACTGGATTAGGTAACAAAATTTTTAAACTTAATACGTATATTGGATTTTAAAAAAGTAAGTCATGAATCAGGTTATCAAGCTGACTTTTCCTGCTTGTCTTGCATTACTGCCTTGTCTATTAATTGTGAGAGACGTATTCCTTGCTCAACTGATTCATCATAGATAAACTGTAGTTGGGGAACTAGTCTGAGCCTAAGACGATTCGACAATTGACCACGTAAAAATCTGGACGCGTGCTTTAAGCCTTTATCAGTCAGGAAGTTGTCTTCATCACTACCTAGCGTGGTATAGAAAACTTTGGCATGTGCATAATCTTGGCTTACTTCAACGCCTGTTAGGGTGATCATACCAACTCGCCGGTCTTTAAGTTCGTTACGAATTAGATCAGCAAGTTCACGTTGAATCTGGTCTGCGATACGCAGAGTGCGAGAATAGTTTTTGGGCATGATAGTCAAGTATAGGCAAAACTCGTCTTATATTAAAGGCTTCGCGCAACTTCGATGATTTCATAAGCTTCAAGTTGGTCACTCGTTTGAAGATCATTAAAGTTTTTTAGTGATAGACCACACTCAAAACCTGATCTAACTTCTTTTACATCATCCTTGAATCGCTTCAAAGAATCTAACTCACCAGTGTGTATCAATTCATCATTTCGCATTACTCGTACTAGCGAGCCACGCTTTATGGAGCCGTTTAATACATAACAACCAGCTACAACACCAATTTTAGAAATTCGAAACACCTCGCGAATTTCTACAAGACCTACAACATTTTCTTTTTGGTCTGGGGTCATCATGCCTGATAGTGCTGCTTTGATTTCATCTATTACTTCGTAGATAATACTGTAGTAGCGTACATCAACCCCAGTTGATCCAATTAATTTCCTTGCAATTGCATCTGCTCGGCTGTTAAAACCTATCACTACAGCTTTTGAAGCTAGTGCCAAATTGATATCGGATTCTGTAATTGCACCTACTCCACTGTGAATGATGTTTACTCTCACTTCATCAGTTGAAAGTTTTTCTAGTGCATGTGTTAGCGCTTCAAAGGAGCCCTGTACATCAGCTTTAATTATAAGCGCAAGTATTTTAACCTCGCCTTTTTGTTCGAATACATTCTCTAGTTTTGTGGCATGAAGCTTAGCAAGTTTGACATCTCGGAATTTGCCTTGACGAAATAGTGCTATCTCACGTGCTTTGCGTTCGTCTGTTAATGTTATTACCACCTCTCCAGCCACCGGTACTTCTGACAAGCCCTGGATTTCCACTGGGATGGAAGGACCTGCCTCATCTACTGGTTTCCCATTTTCGTTCAACATTGCTCTAATACGGCCGAATACTGCTCCTGCAAGTAAAATGTCACCTTTCTTCAAGGTTCCGGTCTGTACCAAAATTGTTGCTACCGGCCCTCGCCCCTTGTCTATGCGTGATTCAATGACAATCCCTTTGGCAGGTCCATCTTGTGCTGCTTTGAGTTCCAATACTTCAGCCTGAAGCAATATGCTCTCTAGTAATGTATCGATGCCTTGCCCAGTCTTGGCTGAAACTTCAATGAACATAGTTTCACCACCCCAATCTTCTGGTACCACTTCTTGCGCTATTAATTCTTGTCTAATACGTTCGGCATTCGCTTCTGGTTTATCTATTTTATTGATAGCCACTATGACTGGTACCTTGGCCGCTTTGGCATGATGTATTGCCTCTATAGTCTGAGGCAACACTCCATCATCTGCTGCTACCACAAGTACAACTAGATCAGTAACCTTAGCACCACGAGCGCGCATAGCAGTAAACGCTTCGTGGCCAGGGGTATCAAGGAAAGTGATCATACCTCTTTCCGTTTCCACGTGGTATGCGCCAATATGCTGCGTGATACCACCTGTTTCGCCACTAGCTACACGTGTACGACGGATATAGTCTAATAGGGAAGTTTTTCCATGATCGACATGGCCCATTACTGTTACTACCGGGGCACGCGGTTCTATTCTGAGGTCTGTTGTTGGTGATTCTGTATCTGATAGAAAGGCTTCGGGATTATCTAAAGCAGCATATTTTGCAATGTGCCCCATTTCTTCAACAACTATCATAGCGGTATCTTGATCTAACATCTGGTTTATGGTGACCATGCTGCCCATTTTCATTAGTGTTTTGATAACCTCAGCTGCCTTGACTGTCATTTTTTGTGCAAGTGCTCCAACAGAAATGGTTTCAGGAACCATCACTTCATGTACGACAGGTTCTGTTGGAACAGAAAAAGCATGGGCGACGTGGTCTTCACTGGGAGTTTTGTTGTGTTTATCTCTGCGTGTACGCCATCCTTTTCCTCCGGATAGATCACTTCGCGGTTTATGTCCTCGTTTTCCTGAGATATCATCTTTCCAAATAACTTGTTTGGTCTGTTTCTTTTTCTTTTCGGCTTTAGCTGCTTTATCTTCTGGTTTTACCACTGGTTTATGCAATGTACCTTCTGATATAGAAGTTTGGGGGGTTACCTTTTCTAAAGCCTTGGAAGGGGATTCATCTGGCACATCGGATGTTAAATCAGGTTCTTTAGCTTCAACTGTAGCTAATTTCTTTTTGCGTTGTTTCTTTTCCTTTGCTTCTGCAGTCTGACGTGCAATCAATTCGGCTTGTTTTTTTGCTTCTTCTTGGCGCAAAGCTTGTTGTGCAGGGTCAACCGATGACGCAAACGCAAGTTTAGGTGCAGCTGTACTAGGGGGCAATGAAGTAGATTTACTAGAATCGCTTTCATCTGTTGTACTCCCAGAGGTATCGCGTTTCACGAAAACACGTTTTTTACGTACTTCAACCTGGATCGTATGAGCTTTTCCTGTACTGTCTGATTTTCTAATTTCTGAGGTTTGTCGACGAGTTAAGGTAATTTTACTTTTTTCTCCCTTGGTGCCATGCACTTTGCGAAGATAGTCAAGAAGCTGCGCTTTGTCTTTTTCAGTCAAGTTATCTTTGGCTAGTCGCTTACTCACGCCAGCAGCTTGCAGTTGTTCCAGCAATGCTGCTGGTAAAAGCCCCAGTTCATTGGCAAATTGTTCTACTTTCGTTTGAGCCATACTATTTAGACCCTTAATGAATACTTTTTAACTTGATCAAGTAAACCATGGTGCTCTCGCTGTCATGATCAAGTTCTTTGCACGCTCAGCGTCCATCTCAATCATTTCCAATAGATCATCTACAGCTAAATCTGCGAGGTCTTCTCGAGTTTTAATCCCCTTCGCCGCAAGTTCTCTTGCAGTCTCACTATCCATACCCTCCAAGGAGAGTAAGTCTTCTGACATATTTTCTACATTTTCCTCACTGACAATGGCTTCGGTCAAAAGCATATTGCGAGCTCGGGTGCGCAATTCATTTACAGTTTTTTCATCAAGCGACTCGATTTCTAACATTTCATTTAGCGGCACATAGGCTACTTCTTCCAAAGTGGTAAAGCTTTCCTGTGCAAGAATATCAGCTACTTCTTCATCCACATCTAGTTTCTCCATAAATAGCTTTCGTATTATAGAAAACTCTTCTTCATTCTTTTCCTGTGATTCTTCCATTGACATAATGTTGAGTTCCCATCCAGTCAATTCCGATGCAAGGCGTACATTCTGACCCCCGCGACCTATCGCCTGAGCAAGATTCTCCTCGTCGACCACGATATCCATGCAGTGTTTCTCTTCATCGACTACTATACTGCTTATTTCAGCTGGTGCCAGCGCATTGATTACGAAAGTAGCAGGATCATTCGACCATAAGATAATGTCTACTCGTTCTCCTGCTAGTTCTCCTGTCACAGCTTGTACTCTAGAACCACGCATGCCTACACAGGTGCCAATTGGGTCTACTCTCTGGTCATTTGACTTTACAGCAATTTTTGCACGGGAGCCCGGGTCTCTTGCAGCAGACTTAACTTCTAGTAAGCCCTCTTCAATTTCTGGAACTTCTAATTCAAATAATTTCATTAAAAATTCTGGAGCTATACGCGACATTATCAGCTGTGGGCCTCTAGCTGTTCTGTCAACTTTGGATAAATAGGCGCGCACACGGTCACCAACTCGCAAGTTTTCTTTAGGTATCATCTGGTCTCGTGGCAATGCGGCTTCAATTTTACCTGATTCAATAATGGCATTGCCACGCTCCATGCGTTTTATGGTACCAGTTACCATGTATTCTTTTCTCTCTAGGAAATCATTTAGAATTTGTTCGCGCTCAGCATCACGTATTTTCTGAAAAATCACCTGCTTTGCTGCTTGAGCACCAATTCGGCCAAACTCTATGGGTTCCAATGGTTCTTCTATGAATTCTTCCAACTGGATCTCAGCATTTCGTTGTAATGCTTCGCTCAAAGGAATTTGGCGTGCTGGATCTTCAACAGTATCGTCAGGCACTACTTGCCAGCGGCGAAAAGATTGATAGTTTCCTGTTTCATGATCGATAGACACCCGTACGCCAGCGTCTTCACGAAATCTCTTTTTTGTTGCCGAACCTAATGCCAATTCCAGCGCAGCAAATACTACGTTTTTTTCAACATTTTTTTCACGCGCTAGTGCGTCTACTAATAATAAAACTTCACGGCTCATACTACCTCCAGCCAAATACTAAAACTAAATAATTTATAATTTTGGAACTAGACGGACTTTTTCTAGATTGTTCAACTCAAGAGCAAGTATTTTTCCGTCAACTTCCAGCTTTAACATTTCATCATCCACTCCACGTAAGA
>JAHELA010000120.1 GCA_024644425.1 Nitrosomonadaceae bacterium | reverse complement strand
TTCTTGTCTGATTATCTGAAATTAGTAAGTTCTCTTGTGCTCTGCGCCAGAAAGTATTACTGATATCCCACTCATGCTTCTCATATCCCCTTCCATCCTTGCCCACAACTACCGGTCTCAAACCCATCAACTCCACTTGTTTGGTAATGCCACGTACTCCACTTTCCATAATATATGTTTGCATTTTTGTGAGAAGCACCCCTCGACGGATTTTTAGCATAGTGTCACGCATGATCATGAAACCATTAGTTCTTATGTGATAGTTTGGGAACTTAAAAAAATATCTTTTAAATAATAGTCTTTTGAAACACTTTAATATATATCGCCCCACATGACGCAAAAGAAAATCAGTCTCTCTTTTATTTATCTCACTATGGCAAATACTTCCCCACGATCCGGTCGTGCCCACCAAACCCACACCTGGTTGAGTAATATGCTGATAAAGCTTCAGCAACCAATCTTTATCTAAAATAATACTGAACGAATTTAGGAAACAGCAGTATTTACTACTACATTTTTCTGCTGCTATGAAATAGGACCGAAGATCAAAACCGAAGTCTGCTACCCTTAATGATGAGTGAGTTACGTCTCTAAGCAATTCTTCATATGGATCAATATCAACTCTCCGATGGAAACCTTTATAGATAATCAATAGTTCGTGATCAATTCCTGCAGAATTCTCTAGGTATGACTCAAGAAAACTACGAAATGGCTCAATACCGTTCTTTCTTCTTACCAAGTGAACTACACAGACTTCTGACACGCTATAGGTCTCCAATAATTATCAATCGGTCATTCCTACCCGTTGAAACTGTCAATTCAGAGCTATCTCCAAAACTAAACTTGAGATTGTAGATCAACATGGAATACTGACTGCTTTTTTAAGAACATCAACTATTCTAAGTTGCTGCTGCTCAGTTAAACCTATCCAAAGGGGCAGACGGATCAAACGTTTAGATAGATCAATTGTCACAGCAAGAGATCCTTGTGCTCGCCCATAACGTTTTCCAGCTGGGGATGAGTGTAGTGGCACATAATGAAAAACAGACAAGATGTCGTTACGTTTGAATGTATCTAGCACCTTCTGTCGATCAATCTCAGAAGCAAGTAGTACGTAGTACATATGCGCATTATACTGACACCCATCTGGCGCGATAGGACGACGAAGGATGCCTTTAATTTCCAAGTCCTCAAGAAGCTCATGATAACGATGCCAGATTGCTATACGCTTCTTTGTGATGCGATCTGCCTCTTCAAGCTGCGCCCAAAGGAAAGCTGCCATCAATTCCCCAGGTAAGAACGATGACCCCACTTCTTGCCACGTATATTTGTCCACCTCTCCTCGATTAAAACTACTACGATCGGTGCCTTTTTCCCAGATTATCTCAGCCCGAGAAATTAAATCTGGATCATTAACCAACAATGCTCCACCCTCACCTGAGATTACATTCTTAGTCTCATGAAAACTAAAGGCACCAAGTTGGCCTATACTACCAAGCGCTTGACCCTTATAACTCGCCATCGCACCCTGAGCACTATCTTCTACTACTTTCAGGTCAAAACTCTTTGCAATTGACATGATTGTATCCATTTCACAAGCTATACCAGCATAGTGCACAGGAACAATTACGCGTGTACGCGATGTAATTGCACTCTTGATCAAGCGCTCATCCAAGTTCAGCGTATCTTCTCTGATATCAACGAATACTGGTACACCCCCCCTTAACACAAATGCATTTGCTGTAGATACGAATGTGTATGAAGGCATGATAATCTCGTCACCTGGCTGAATGTCTAGCAACAAAGCCGCCATTTCGAGAGCAGCGGTACATGAGTGAGTTAACAAAACCTTGTCACAACCAGTTTGATTCTCCAGCCAACCTTGACAAAGCTTTGTAAAAGGACCATTACCAGCCAGAATTCCTTTAGAATGAGCCTCAGCAATATAATTCAACTCTTTACCTGTCATATGCGGCCAGTTAAATCGGATACGTTGTTCTTTCATTTCGTTGTTACCCCTTTACTTTTCCAATACTCTTTTCCAGGCCTTATATTCCTTTAATACAAGTAGAATCAACTAAAAATTAAGCAATAGGTGCAACTTATATATGATTTAAATTCTCGAAACGTACTAGCTTTTATTCTGCGGCAGAAACATACCTTCGAACACTGTATCGATCACAATTGTTTTAACTAGCACACAACTAGATTGATCAAGGTTTACGCATGTTACTAACTAAAATATTTAGGCTAAAAATTAGCTCTGATACTACTTGGTGAGCTATTCCAATCATCAGTAGATCATACTATCCAATAATATAGTGAATTTGTGGCTGATCATAAGCCTAGAACTATCTATTTACAAACCATCGATATTTATTCTTCTTGTAAGTAAAATAACTTGTAAGATGACCCCATAGAATCTACATTCTCTTTGCGATAATCAATCTAGAACCACCTACAGGAAAACTAATTCCACTTCTTATACTTACCAACTCAATGTGAAGTAATTTAGAAAATAATAAGTTTAGCCAAGGAGAAATTTCTAACTCAGCTCTATCATCTTCTGATGCTGCCACTTTCTTCTTAAAAAACCTTGAAATAATCATCGCTGGTAGAAGTATAGTTACAAACGAAGTAGAGTGTAAAACATGAAATCCAGCTGCCTTAACCTTTGCAACAAGATCTGTGGCAACATAACGCCTAACATGGCAGGCGCGTTCGTCAGTTGCGCTCCACAACCATGGGTGCTGTGGCACCGTTAGTAGCATTATACCGCGGGGCTTTAAAGCAGAATATATTTGTGCAAGAACCTGCTCGTCTTCTTCAATATGCTCCAAAACATCGAAAGCCCCTATGGCATCAAACTCACTAATATATGGGATACGACGTGCATCCATCTGCATAAGATTAACAAATGGTAAACGTGCAGAGGAAAAGCTTAGTCCCTTCGTAAAAATTTCACTTCCATACAAATTCTTATTTGGAAACTCTTTTGCAATTGCAGATAAAACATATCCAGTACCGCACCCAATTTCAAGGAAGGAGTTAAAAACCGGGTAATACTTTTTGATTGACCAAAGAATTAACTGATTACGATATCTAAACCAAAAATTATCCTCTTCTAAACGAGCTAAATCCGAAAAATTATTTGAGTTAAACCCACCTCCATCATGAGCAAAATCAGGAGCATAAGCATAAAAACCATCGATCAATGTGGGTCCAGCTCCACAGGTTGGACAATTCGTAATCGAGGAGGAGTATTGATTATCGCAAACAAGACAACGTTTCATTCTTCACCATTTGTTAGAAACTTATTCTGTTCAAACCAAAATCTTTTAAAGTAAAAAAATCCTGCTACAACCAATATTCCACAAGCCTGGGTTAACCGATTAGCATACTCAAGATTTTCACAACCGTTATAATTAGAATTGATAAGTTAATTAAATAGCCAAAAAAGGCAGTGAAGTGGCTAGTCCACCATCTAGTAAGACTTCCTTTGTGCAAGCAAATATTAATTTTGGCTTCACAAAAAACTAATAAAAACGCTTACACCCCGTAAAATATTTATAGCAATTTTCAAGTTTGTGTCAAGAAAATAATCAACAAATAGACAATACAAGCTCCATAAAACTCCAAAAAGTCTATAGTCAAATATTTACTTGGTTAGTTTTATGTTATTGACACAAAAAAATATTCGCTAACATACTTAATCCCGCTTTAGGGTGATTTTAGAGTATTCTATTTTTCGCTTGTGTTGGCAACTAACATGGCATTCAATAGAGAATATATAAAGCTTTTTAATATAATCACCTTTGAGAAATTTATTTAAAAGGTAATTATAATTATAGCTATGCAAGACGCTTATTTAAGTAATTGACAATTGCAGAAATACTGACCAACGGGTCCATGTCCTCATCGGGAATTTCTAATCCATATTTTTCTTGTAATAGTAAGATAACGTTGAAAATACCAAGTGAGTCTATGCCCTGATCATCAAGTGTTATATCATCTCGGAGCTTGTCCGGATCAGAAACAACATTAGCCTTGCGAATTACAGCAACTATGTCTTCACGAGCAATACTCATTTTTCACTCCTTGCGTTTAATGACTGTACTTGCCCAGGAAAACCCAAGGCCAAAACCACATAAAACCATCGTCCTATTTTTCACGTCCTTTATAAGGCTGGCTAGCATCATTGGAATAGATGATGAAACGGTATTGCCATATTCTGCTGCCATGAATGGCACTTTCTTAATGTCTACTAGCAATCTATTAGCAATCGTTTCGACAATGAAACGACTACCCTGATGTAAAACAAAACAGTCAATATCTTCTATAGACAAGTGATTTTTTTTCACAACATGTTGGATATCACCCGGTACGTTCGTTGCAACAAAATTGAACACTGCTCGTCCATTCATGGACAGAACGCCCTCATTACAAGCAAGCTTATCTACCTCGGAACCCTGTGTGCCAAAAGAAAATGCACCAAGTTCGAGAACTGGATCGGTTGACAGCAGCGTCGCCGTTGCTCCATCACCAAAAATTAGACTTGTCATTTTATCTTCAGGATTCACAATCTTCG
>JAHELA010000013.1:11763-18689 GCA_024644425.1 Nitrosomonadaceae bacterium | reverse complement strand
ACATGACACCAGTGGCAAGCTGAATAACCTATGGAAAGAAGTATGGCTCGATTCTTTGTACGAGATAAAACTAACGCCTCTTCACACCATGGATACCAGTCTACTGGATTATCGGCATGTTGTAGAAGGTAAGGACTTGTTTCATTGGAAAGGTGATTGGGCATATTTTGTTGTTGAGGTGGTCGTAATTAATCCGTTGTTGCGCCTTTACTAGCAGAGGAAACTAGTTTTGCGTACTTTGCCAACACCCCTCGCATATATCGTGGTTTAGGCGGGCTCCATTTGGAACGGCGGTTAGAGATTTCTTCCTCAGAAACATTTAGTTGCAGCAATCTATTTTCTGCATCTATAGTAATTGAATCTCCCTCATGTACCAATGCGATGACACCGCCAACAAAGGCTTCTGGCGCAACATGGCCAACAACCATTCCATAGGTACCACCTGAAAAACGCCCATCGGTGATAAGTCCCACGGAATCTCCTAGTCCTTCACCAATAAGAGCTGAAGTAGGTGAGAGCATTTCACGCATCCCTGGCCCACCCTTTGGGCCCTCATATCTTATAACTACTATGTCTCCAGGCTGGATTTTGCGTGCTACTATGGCATTCATACAACTTTCTTCTGACTCAAATATCCTAGCCGGACCTGTAATCTTTGGAGTTTTTACTCCTGTAATTTTAGCTACGCAACCCTCAGTAGAAAGATTTCCTTTGAGTATAGCTAGATGACCCTGCTCATACATAGGGTTATCCCATTGCCGTATAACATCCTGATCTTTACGAGGAGTTGCGGGAATATCTTGCAATACTTCAGAAACAGTCTCGCCGCTAATGGTTAAGCAATCGCCATGTAATAAATTATGCGCTAACAACATTTTCATTACTTGTGGAATACCACCTGCAGCATGTAAATCGGTAGCAACATAACGTCCGGAAGGTTTTAAATCACACAACACTGGAACTTTGCTTCGTATACGCTCAAAGTCATCAATATTAAGTTCTACCTCGGCCGCATGAGCGATTGCAAGAAAATGTAGCACCGCATTTGTCGAACCACCCACTGCCATAATCACGGAAATAACATTTTCGATAGATTTTTTGGTAATAATATCGCGCGGCAAGATCTGATGTTTAATTGCATTAACCAGGACTTCCGCCGAACGAATGGCACTAACACGTTTTTCATCATCTGTTGCTGCCATAGTTGAAGAGTAAGGCAAGCTCATTCCCATTGCTTCAAAAGCTGATGACATAGTATTGGCAGTAAACATTCCTCCACAGGAACCTGCTCCAGGACAGGCATGACGCTCAACTTCAAGTAATTCCTTTTCATCTATATTGTTTGCTATGTACTGCCCAACTGCTTCAAAAGCACTGACAATAGTTAAATCCCTCCCTTTATATTTGCCAGGTTTGATTGTGCCTCCATAAACAAAGATAGATGGAATATTCATCCTTGCAATGGCAATCATTGCACCCGGCATATTCTTGTCGCAACCACCAATAGTGATTACTCCATCCATACTTTCTGCCTGCACCGCAGTTTCGATCGAATCTGCAATAACTTCACGTGATACTAGTGAATATTTCATGCCCTCTGTTCCCATAGAAATACCATCAGATACAGTGATAGTTCCGAAGATTTGTGGCATTGCACCAGCCTGTCTCAAGGCATTTTCAGCATTTGTAGCCAACTCATTCAATCCCATATTACAAGGCGTAATAGTAGAAAAACCGTTAGCTACTCCTACTATAGGCTTATCAAAATCATTATCACGGAAACCTACTGCTCGTAGCATGGCACGGTTGGGAGAACGCTGCGCACCTTGGGTAATAATTTGGCTGCGTTTATTTTCTTGCATGGTTTCTCCTGGAAAATTTTAGAAATTCCTAGCTGCATATTCCCCTTTTTCGTGTTTAACTCTTTTGAGAACATGCTTGCCGTATAATCTACATTTTACAACAATTGAACCTAAGACCTATGCTCGTTCACCCACAGTTTGATCCTGTCGCCATCTATCTTGGACCTCTATCAATTCGATGGTATGGACTGATGTATCTGCTAGGGTTTTTATTGTTTGTACTACTGGGGCGTTATCATATCAAACGTAATCCACAAGCATCATTCAACAACGCCATACTTGACGATCTACTATTTTATGGCATGCTTGGTGTAATACTTGGTGGACGCCTAGGTCATGTATTGTTTTATCAGTTTGGTTATTATTTACAACAACCATTAGAAATTTTTGCAGTATGGAAAGGAGGTATGTCATTCCATGGCGGTCTTCTGGGTGTAATAGCCACAATGGCGTTAATGGCACACAAATATAAATTGCAATGGATGGCTGTCACAGATTTCATTGCACCACTAGTGCCACTAGGACTAGGCGCAGGTCGCATCGGCAATTTTATCAATGCTGAGCTTTGGGGACGACCAACCGACGTGCCCTGGGGAATGATATTTCCCAATGTGGACACACTCCCCCGTCATCCCTCCCAACTTTATGAATTTGTACTTGAAGGAATACTATTTTTTGTATTGTTATGGATTTATTCAGCTAAGCCCAGACCCGTGGGCGCTGTGTCAGGAATGTTCCTTATCGGTTATGGTATATTTCGTTCAGTAGCCGAATTCTTCCGTGAACCAGAAGATGGGTTCATGGGTATAATGACACTTGGAATCAGTATGGGGCAATGGCTTTCACTGCCAATGATTGTTGCTGGAATATGGTTACTAATTTGGGCCAATAAAAAACAAAACATACCAATTAAATCTAGTGAAAGAAAACATAGCTAAAAGACACTCCCATTTACGGTACTAATACAATCTTTCCCTTCACTCTGCGATTTATTATGTCGTTCAGAGCTAAAGTTACCTGTTCTAATGGATAGATTCTTGAAATCAGCGGTTTTAACTTGCCTTGCAAATACCATATGGTCAAATCCTGCAATACGTTAGAGTAGGTCTCTTTTTCGCGTCGAATAAAATCACTCCAGAATACCCCAACAATAGAATTACCCTTTAGCAGTGGAATATTTAGTGGAATTCTGGGAATTTCACCACTTGCAAAACCCATTACCAAGAATCTTCCTTTCCAGCCTGTAGAACGTAATGCCTGTTCAGAAAGACTACCACCTACGGGATCGCAAACAACATCCACTCCTTGTCCCTTAGTAATTTCATTAACAATTGAGCGAAAGTTTTGTGTGGAATAATTGATTAATTCATCTGCACCATGTTTTTTACATACTGCTAGCTTGTCATCTGATGAAGCTGAAGCAATGACACGTGCACCCATTATTTTTCCAAGTTCTACTGCAGCGATCCCGATTCCACCCGCAGCCCCTAATACTAGTAATGTTTCCCCAGACTTAAGTTGGGCTCTATATTTAAGTGCATAATAGGAGGTTCCATATGTCATTGAAAAGGCTGAAGCAGTTTCAAAATCCATACCCTCGGGTATAAGAACAATCTTTTCTACCGGAACTGACACTTCTTCGGAGAAACCACCACATCTGACAAATGCAAAAACACGGTCTCCAACCTTAACACCACTAACACCTTGACCCAGTTCCTTAATTACACCTGAGATTTCAGCTCCAGGTGAAAATGGCAAATCCGGCTTATACTGATACTTGCCTTGAATAATCAAAGTATCAGGAAAATTAACACCACATGCTTTTACCTTAACAATTACATGCGCCCTGTCGGCCTTAAGCGAAGGTATATTTTCAACCACAAGGCTTTCAGGAGAACCCCATTGTTTGCACAATACTGCTTTCATATAAATCTGTGTATTACTAAATTTAACAAAATCTCTTTTTTCCACTACATTTTATCTCACGACACAAATGTAGCACATTAAGGTTATGATCTTTGTTCCTTGATGCCTCCGTATGAATTTATAGAGATATCACCCTGTGAAATCGCTATACTTAGAGTTTTCCTCTTAATAATTAAATTGCCCATAAAATAGGAGCATCACTTATGTCTAAAAACAATGAGATCACTTCTGAGACCAGTGCTGTTTGGGATAATCATACCTCTATGCCTAATACTCCAAACGGATTTACTCTCAGAACCACATTCCCAACTAATCCGCATGGAGTGGAAGTAATGCTAGAAAAATGGGAAGCGGGTTCCGAAGAGCCGCCACATTCACATCCAGGTGATGATATGACCGTTGTTATTGAGGGAAAAATGTCTATACAGTTCTTTACAACTGGATCATCTGGTCTCGTTCCTGATGGAGATCGTGTTTTCTTAAGTAAGGGCCAAACAGGTTATATTAAGGGCGGAAGAATTCATGACGCCAAATACATCGAAGAATGTAAACTTGTCTACGTTCATGATAAGGCCTTTGGTTATACAGCACATAATTGATTTAATAACCAATACCAAAAACAAGATAGTATAAATTTTTTATATTTTTTAAGCTCAACATTTGGGCATATCGCTCCTTTGAATGTGAATTAATTTAATATAGGAAAGCTACTATTTCTTACTAGAGTACAACTAGTAATTAACTTGTAAAATCTCTTAGAAAGTTTATTTACACTGAAAATTTTATGGTGATTGACATGTTGAAAAAACTTTTGGTCTTATCAATGGTTGCCATATTAGTTTCCTGTCAAACAGTCAACACGACTAGTAGCGGAAGAGTAGGTGTGAACCGCACACAGTATATGTTCAGTGGTTTGTCAGAAAGGCAAGTGCAAGCCTCTGCAGCAACTGCTTACCAACAAGAAATAGCTAAAGCCCGGCAGCAGGGCATGTTGAATAAAGATATGAATCAATATGCACGAGTTAAATCTATCGCCAATCGCCTAATTCCCCATACAGCAGTTTTCCGCCCAGATGCATTGAGTTGGGCTTGGGAAGTAAACGTTCAAAATAACGATCAACTTAATGCCTACTGTATGCCAGGTGGAAAAATTATGGTCTACTCGGGAATTATTCAGAAGTTAAATTTAAGTGATGATGAAATTGCTGCAGTTATGGGTCACGAAATTGCCCACGCACTTCGTGAACATGGACGTGAACGTATGTCAGAACAGATGGGCAGACAGGCTATTGTGGGTTTAGGTTCTGCAGCGCTGGGATTAGGCGAAGCAAGCACCAACCTAGCAGGCATGGTGGCAAATGTAACTTTCGGTCTACCACATAGCCGCACTCATGAAACTGAAGCAGACTTAATGGGCCTTGAGTTGATGGCACGCGCTGGATACAATCCAAATGCAGCTGTGAACGTATGGAAAAAAATGGGAGCATTTGCGAAAGGAGCTCCACCGGAATTCCTTAGCACCCATCCCTCTAGTTCATCCCGTATTCGTGACCTCAGTCTAAATGTACCCAGAGTGATGCCTTTATATCAGGCAGCAAAAAAATATTAAGCGAGGAATTCAAACTAATTACCGCCAGAGTTTAGGTAGAAGTAATTAATTATTTGAAAAACTATTAGATTATTTGTGCGGGACTTTACCAGGCTCCAGTCCTATACTTAATATAGGGCACAATGATAAGAAATATGAATATTACTCGTCTAAGTTTATTATTCGTTACTATTTTTATGCTATCAGGTTGCTGTTGTATATTTTATGTCCCAGTAGAAGCGCCTAAAGTTTATAGTGGTGGGAATAAAATTAAAGAAAAGAATCACTCACAACAAGATCCAACCACCAAGAAGAAAGATACAAAAGAAGTATCCAAGTAAACTTTCTTCTTATACCTTCTTATTCCTACTTACATACTACAAGACACTGAAAGATAAAAATATTAGTCAAGTATTTTCCAGGTTATACTTCGGCCAGCACAAAAAGGAACCAATGCTTCCCTTCCAAATTTTAGTTCCATTGGCACATCCCAGCTCTCTTTTATCAAGGTAATACTGCCTTTATTACGAGGCAACCCATAAAAATCTGCACCAAAATAACTAGCAAAGGCCTCTAATTTTTCTAAGGCACCTGCCTGCTCGAATACTTCAGCATAAAGCTCAATAGCGGCATGAGAAGTATAAATTCCTGCACAACCACAATTAGATTCTTTGGCATCCCTAGAATGAGGAGCGCTGTCAGTGCCAAGAAAAAACTTTGGATTGCCACTAATAGCCGCTTCTATCAAAGCTATGTGATGAGTTTCACGCTTCAAAACCGGCAAACAATAGAAATGTGGACGAATTCCACCCTGAAACATAGCATTACGGTTTAAAAGTAGGTGGTGAGCAGTAATGGTTGCGCCAATATTTCCAGGTGTATCTTTAATAAATTCCACCGCCTCTTTGGTGGTAATGTGTTCAAATATAATTTTCAGTCCTGGAAAACGATGTGTTATTGGAATTAGTACTCTATCAATAAAAATCTTTTCTCTATCGAATACATCGACCTCAAGGTCATTGACTTCACCATGCACTAACAAAGGCATATTTTCCTGTTCCATAGTTTCAAGTACGGCGGAACACTTAGCGATATCAGTAACTCCTGCATCAGAAAAAGTAGTAATACGAGCAGGATAAAATTTAATGCCATGTATTATACCGCTTGCTTTTGCCTTAATAATTTCAGCAATCTCAGTATTATCAGTTAAATATAGTGTCATTAATGGCTCAAAATGCATGCGCATATTTGCTGGTATAGCAGCAAGAATACGTTGGCTATACTTTAATGCTATTTCCGTTGTCAAAACTGGTGGATTAAGATTGGGCATCACGATAGCTCGTGCAAAACGCCTTACAGTGTCAGGTAACACAGCTTTCATTTGCTCGTCATCTCGCAGATGCAAATGCAAATCATCAGGGCGAGTAAGAATCAGAGTGTTCAAGATTATGTCTGCCGAAGTTATTTCTACTGCTAACCAAGACTGCATTCTAGCATGGGGTTAGTTTATTAACTTGGGAATGACTGTTTATCTTTTTTACTTTGGAGAC
>JAHELA010000013.1:5664-11663 GCA_024644425.1 Nitrosomonadaceae bacterium | reverse complement strand
AGCCACACAGAAACATCGAAAGATTCAAATATTAAAAATACTAATTGTGATGAAAATGGGTGTAGCGTCTGAGTTAAAAATACTTAGATCTTTAATTTCAATTTGTTTCTACCCAAGAAACAATTTATACGCTGGGTTCTTACTCTCATCCCAATAACGGTAGCCAAGTTGATTGAGAAAAACCTTGAAATCAGCCCGATCTCCAGGCGGCACATCCATACCAACTAGTACACGACCATAATCAGTACCATGATTACGGTAGTGAAATAAACTGATATTCCAGTTATGACTCATGCTATTTAGAAATTTCATCAACGCGCCAGGGCGAGCGGGAAACTCAAAACGATAAAGAATTTCATGCTTCACTCCACCAGCACGCCCCCCAACCAAATGGCGTATATGTAGTTTTGCCATTTCATTATCGCTAAGATCCTCGGTACACAAGCCGCTTTTTTCTAGGCTTTTGATCAATTTCTCTGTCTCATTACGGTTTCGCACTGATACACCGACAAACACGTGCGCTTCTTTCGGATCATCGTACCGGTAGTTAAATTCGGTAATACCTTTCGTTCCAAGCATGGCACAAAACTTCTTAAAACTTCCCGGTTTTTCGGGAATGGTTACTGACATCACTGCTTCCCGCTGCTCACCTAATTCAGCTCGTTCAGAAACATGCCTCAGTCGATCAAAATTCATATTGGCACCAGAAGTAACTGCTACCAATGTTTTACCGTGAATCTTCTCCCGTTCAACATATGCCTTAGCTCCAGCAACAGAAAGCGCCCCCGAAGGCTCCAACATAACACGTGTGTCTTCAAACACATCCTTAATTGCTGCACAGATAGTATCTGTGTCAACCAATATAATTTCATCTACTAATTTGCGACAAAGACGGAAGGTTTCTTTACCTACTTGCTTAATCGCTACACCATCAGCGAATATTCCCACTTGAGTTAGTTTAACTCGGCGACCCTTTTGTAGTGACAGATACATAGAATTTGCATCGATAGGCTCTACCCCAATGATCCTTATTTCCGGATGCAATCTTTTTACGTAAGCTGCTATACCAGAAATAAGCCCACCACCACCTACTGGCACAAATACAGCATGAACAAGTCCAGTGTGTTGACGCAGGATTTCCATCCCTATGGTCCCTTGCCCAGCAATAACGTCGGGGTCGTCATATGGATGAACAAAGGTAAACCGCTTCTGTTTTGAAAGCTTTATTGCATGAGCATAGGCTTCGTCAAAGGAGTCTCCATGAAGAAGTATGTTTGCACCATATGCTTCAACTGCTTGTATCTTAATTTGCGGAGTGGTTACTGGCATTACGATTGTCGCTTTACAATTTAGTCGCTGAGCTACTAATGCTACTCCCTGAGCATGATTACCAGCAGATGCTGTTATCACACCACGTTTGAGTATCTCAGGAGGAAGCTTACTCATTTTGTTATAGGCCCCACGCAGCTTAAATGAGAAAACCTGCTGCATATCCTCACGCTTCAAAAACAATTGATTCTTCATCCGCTCAGATAGACTTGATGCAAGTTCTAATGGACTTTCTATTGCAACATCATAAACTTGAGCAGTAAGAATTCTTTCTAAGTAATCGTTTTTCATTAGCGCATAAATTTAAAAAATATAAACTTTGAACAATTTTAGCACGCCCGGATACATACTTAGTATACGGGTTAATTGTTAAAATTCGCAGATAGGATTATTCTACTGACTAATCACATACTAAATATGCACAGAATACAATGACTCAATTACAAGACGAACAAAAACGTGCGGTTGCTCAAGCCGCCATCCGCTATGTCCCTATTGGTAGTGTTGTGGGCGTCGGGACTGGCTCTACAGCAAATTATTTTATAGATGAATTGGCCAAGATAAAACATAAAATTGAAGGCGCAGTAGCAAGCTCTGAGAGCACGGCCCAGCGACTTAGAGAACATCACATTGAGGTAGTGGATTTAAATAACATAGGGGAACTACCTGTATATATAGATGGAGCGGATGAAATTACTGAGCATCTACACATGATAAAAGGTGGGGGTGGTGCATTAACAAGAGAAAAAATTGTTGCTGCAACGACAAAAAAATTTATATGTATTGCCGATCATAGTAAGTTAGTTAGAGTACTTGGTAAATTTCCTGTTCCGGTAGAAGTTATCCCAATGGCACGTAGTTACGTTGCACGTGAGATAGTAAAACTAGGCGGGCATCCTGTTCTACGTCAAGGATTTATTACTGATAATAAAAACATAATCCTAGATATACATGGCTTGCAAATTCTAAACCCTACTGAACTTGAGGCAAACTTGAACCAGATAACTGGTATTGTAACAAACGGTCTGTTCGCAAGGCGTGGCGCCAATGTATTACTACTGGGCGCCGACAAAGGTATTCGTACAGTAGAAATGTAATTCAGCGATTAACAATAATGTCACAATCTATATATATGATAGGTATCAATTTTATTAAAGATCAAAAGGTAGGAAATGAGAACCAAAAAACACATATCTACACAATTTGATGCCGACCTAGAGTCGATAAAAAAAAGTGTGCTGCAAATGGGCGGATTAGTTGAAGAGCAAATCGAACGAGCAGTGAAAGCACTTACCAGTGCTGATCATGATTTAATGGAGCAAGTTGTTGATGATGATCACCAAGTTAACGGACTGGAAGTATCAATTGATGAATTTTGCAGTCAGGTCATCGCACGTCGACAACCCACTGCCAGTGACTTACGTATGATCATCATGGTAATCAAGATTATAACGGATCTTGAACGGATGGGTGATGAAGCAGCAAAAATCGCACGTATGGCACAGTTAATATATGCCGATGACCGCCGAACAAATAGGCCACGCTTTACCGAGCTTAGACATGTAGCAAATATTGCAACAGAAATGCTAAGAAAATCTCTAGATGCCTTTGCGCGTCTTGATGTAGAAGAAGCTGTCCAAGTTGCTCGTCAAGACGAGCAAGTAGATGATGAATTTCGTTCTATAATTCGACAACTGGTTACTTTTATGATGGAGGACCCTAGAAATATTTCTTCTTCAATAGAAATTTTGTTTGCAGCAAAAGCAATAGAGCGTATCGGTGATCATGCAAAAAATATGTCGGAATATGTAATTTATTTGGTCAAAGGCAAAGATGTGCGTCATGTTGGAATCGAAGAAATTGAACGTCAGGCCAAGAAAAAGTAACCTGAAAATTATTAAGACTATGCTTGATCATGTCTAGATATTTAAGTTACAACTCTGCTACGTCCAATTCTAAACACAATACTCATTAAATAAATTATTTGCTTTCTGCCATTATGCTAGTAAAACTTGTTAAGTAGAGTTAATATTAAACTTAACCTACATTTAATACACATGTAAGAAACAATAACGAGGCAATCTTGACTACAACAATTCCAACAGGATCTCGCGATTATGACAGCACACGGATCATAGAACGTCCTGATGGCTTCTACTGGCATGATAAAAATGAAAGTGACAAAGTATTCGGCCCTTTTCCAAGCTTACTTGAAGCCATTCAAGACATGGAATATAACGCTGATTCAGATTTCGAACCTGGTGAAACCTTAGAGCAAGCAGAAGATGAGATCGGCATTTCTAATTGGATCGACCATGAAACTGGGGAGCCCGGTGAAGAATCACCACACCTTGAAGATTGATTAATTTTAAGTTAGTCCATGACGCATTTGCTTGAAGTATCAAATATTTTTAAACTAATCTCAAATACAAGCCGAAAATCAGATCTGCAAACAAAAACCATAATGGTAAAAACCTGGAAGATATCAGTGGTAGAAACCAGTCTTGGCTCAAATGAGCTTCTTCGGTAGATACTGGATATCACCAATCCATGATCAGTTTCTTTTTTACTTTAATTTTTCATGAGTTACCGTAAAGAACAAGATAGCATGGGCATGGTTAAAGTGCCTTCCACATCACTATGGGGGGCACAAACACAACGCTCCTTACAAAATTTCAAGATCTCGAATGAGAGAATGCCCTTTGCATTGATACACGCTCTTGCCTTGGTAAAACGTGTTAGCGCAATGGTAAATCATGATTTAGGCCTACTTAACACAACTAGTGCCAATGCCATTATCAAAGCTGCTGATGAAGTGATAGATGGCCTCCATAAAACAGAATTCCCGTTGGCTGTGTGGCAAACAGGATCGGGCACACAAACAAATATGAATATGAATGAGGTCTTAGCAAACCGTGCTTCTGAAATGCTAGGTGGAAAGCGTGGTGCAACACGCAAAATTCATCCTAATGATGATGTAAATAAGGGACAATCTTCTAACGATGTTTTTCCAACAGCAATGCATGTGGCAGCAATACATGCTATTGAGCATCAACTGAAACCTGCTATTGGTATATTACGACAAACACTTGCCACTAAGGTAGAAGAATTCTCTAGCGTTATCAAAATTGGGCGCACTCATTTGCAAGATGCAACACCTCTTACTCTCGGGCAAGAATTCTCGGGCTATGTATCCCAACTTGACCATGGAATGGATCATATTGAGTCATCTCTCCCACATTTGTACGAACTTGCACTTGGTGGTACAGCTGTAGGTACGGGTCTAAATACTCATAATGAATTCTCCTCGCGAACATCAGCGGAGCTGGCAAAATTAACCGGTCTACCATTTACCACTTCACCAAACAAATTTGAGGCACTCGCTGCAAATGATGCTTTAGTTAATGCACATGGTGCACTGAAAACTCTTGCAGCATCTTTGATAAAAATTACAAATGATATTCGTTGGCTTGCATCTGGGCCTCGCTGTGGTATTGGTGAGTTGACAATTCCAGAAAACGAGCCGGGTAGCTCCATAATGCCAGGCAAAATCAATCCTACTCAAGCAGAAGCGATGATCATGCTTTGCTGTCAAGTAATGGGTAACGATGTAGCTATCAATATGGGTGGCGCCATGGGAAACTTTGAGCTTAATGTAATGAGGCCCCTTATAATACACAATTTTCTACAAAGTGTTCGCTTGCTTTCAGATGGTGTAACGAGCTTTAATGATAATTGTGCTGTTGGAATAACCGCTAATGTTAAGCATATTTCTAAGTTAATGAACAATTCGCTAATGCTAGTTACAGCACTCAATCCCCACATTGGTTATGACAAAGCAGCTGAAATCGCTAAAAAAGCATACCATGAAAGTACAACATTAAAACAGGCCGCAGTATCATCTGGATTCGTCACGGCAGAACAATTCGACCTATGGATAAGACCAGAAAATATGGTGGGAAATAAATAGGACAGAATTAAAATCCAATACTCTTAGTTTCTCAGTTACTTTTACCATCTCCCTATTACTCCTAGGTTAAATAATTAACGTAGGACAAGTCATTAATGTGGAAAAAGAGCGTTCCAACACAGTTCATTGAATAATGTGACTAACTTTCCGTCATTTTATCTAGATAACTCCAGAAACATTTTAAGCAAAATATTAGATCACACGAAATTACTTCAGCAAAGTAATAATAATTAGTACTCAATGAAATTAACAATCGCCCATAACCGCCTAAATTTTGCAAATGGCCATGGTTTAATAAAATCAGAGTGAATTGAGGTATAAATAATGTATACCTGAACTTTATGTATGTACTGATTCTGGTATATTGCTTATTCTGATCTACTGTACTTCCATATAGGGATTAAGACAATGCGCGATACACAGAAAGAACAAGAAGCTTCCATGTTGCTTGCTGAAATTGAAATACTCATGAATGAACGGCAAAATTTGCTCAAAACTACTGGCGCGGCAGCAGTATTCATCGCCAATCTAGATTGTAGCAAGCTACCAGAAGGAACCTACGAAGCAGCTGAAATGTTATCTAATAGTTTGAATGCTCTTTCTGAGGAAACCTTACGTGATGCACTAGAAAAGGTAAAAGCAGAATTGGCCCCTGGCGAATGAGATCAAGATGGCTAGATTGGCTACAGCGCCATCACCC
>JAHELA010000013.1:0-5564 GCA_024644425.1 Nitrosomonadaceae bacterium | reverse complement strand
TCTATGCGTCAGCTTGCCCCTATTAGCCCAGCACTACATATGGGAGCAGAACGAATACTTGTGATTGGTGTACACGATACGCTGAACGTACAACCTGATCGTGTTAATTCGGCTAGCTACCCACCAATGGCTCAGATTGCAGGCCACGTCATGAACAGCATTTTTCTTGATAGTTTAGATGTCGACTTAGAACGTCTGCAACGTATTAACGAAATTATCCAGCTAATTCCCAGAGAAACACTTGAAAATAGTAGTATGAAGCTACGTCAAATTGAAACAATGATCATTTCGCCAAGTGAAGAAATCCATAAGATTGCGGAACGATATTCGCATGCTCTACCGCTCACAATGCGTTTAGCATACCGTGCTATTGGCGCTATGGGACGCGATGGCTCTACTCTATTAAGTTATTTACTATTTGAAAAACCCTTTTGCCAAGCATTAATAAAACTGGGTTACCAAGATACAATGTCACGTAAAAATGAAATACTCCAATTTATTGGAGTTAACACTGAGGAACATGCGAGTGCTAGCACTAGCAAGAATAATGAGTAAGTTAACTATAAGGCAATTAGAACCAGTATGTTTTCTTTCCCTTATAAATTATGTTTTCTTGAATATTGAGGGATAATGGAGGTCGCTAGCCCACAATTCTGGGTCGCGGTATTGCAAATCATAGCCATTGACATTGTGCTCGGTGGTGATAACGCGGTAGTAATTGCTCTTGCCTGTCGTCGACTGCCACAAAACCAGCGTAACCAGGGAATTTTTTGGGGGGTATTTGGCGCCATAGCCCTGCGAGTGATCCTAATTTTTTTTGCACTTACGCTACTGAAGATTTCATACCTTAAAATTACTGGCGCACTACTCTTAATATGGATTGGGATCAAACTTCTCCAACCCGAGCCAGAAAACAATGAACATACAATAGGTAGCAGCTCAACATTGCTGGGTGCTATCAAAACTATCATTATTGCTGATGCAGTTATGAGTCTTGACAACGTAATTGCCATTGCTGGTGCTGCTAAAGATAGTATCGGTCTGGTAATTTTTGGGCTGCTAATAAGTGTGCCCATTATTGTATGGAGCAGCAAGTTAGTAATAAAATTAATGGATCGTTTTCCTGTCATTATTACCATCGGTGCTGGACTGCTCGGATGGATAGCTGGTGATATGGTAATAAGCGATACTGTCACTAAGGAATGGGTAAATACCAATGCAGCTTTTATGCATTGGTTATCACCAGTTTGTGGCGTACTTGTTATTATATTGATTGGCAAATGGCTAGCAGCCAAGACCCTAAGAAAGAAACTGCCTTTGGTTGATTTAGCTGATGACACAGACAAGCCATTAGGGCCACCACAAACATAACCACCATATCATAGGAGCACAATCATGCTGAAATTTTTGTTGCCAGTGGATGGATCGGAAACCTCCAATAAAGCCGTACTAGATTTTATCAAGCTACTAGATTGGTATAAAGAAACACCAGAAATCCATTTGATGAATGTGCAATATCCATTACACGGAAATGCTCCTATGCTCATCGATAAAAAAAGTATAAATGAGTACCACCAGGAAAAAGGAATGAAAGAGTTACAGGCTGCTCGTGAAGCAATGAATAAAGCGGGCGTTAATCATCAGTTTCATATTACTGTAGGTGATCCAGCACAAATGATTGTGCGTTATGGAGATGAAAAACAATGTGATCAAATTGTCATTGGGCCACGTAAATTAGGAGCAGTAAAAGGCTTGCTATTGGGATCAGTAGCCAGCAAAGTGATGCAACATTCTAAAATACCAATGTTACTGATGAAATAGTCAAATAAGTAATAGTAAAGATTAATCGTGAGTGTTCGATATAAGTCAGGTCAGGAAAATTATTTTTCCCATCAATCTTAGGCGCTGCTTACCTAGATGCTTAGGTGTAGACTAATCTCAAGTATATCGGCGGTCAAAGAAAAATAGAACGAGATTTGAACCAAAGAATAAGTACTATGAGCAATAACAGATGAGACTAAAGATACTAGGCTGTAGTGGCGGAATTGGAGGTGCACTTCGTACCACTTCGATGCTGCTAGATGAAAATATACTAATTGACGCAGGTACCGGTGTGGGCGACTTGAGTTTGGATGAGCTGACAAAGATCGACCATGTTTTTGTCACTCATTCTCATCTAGATCACGTAACTTCTATTCCCTTTATTGTTGACAGCGTTGGCTATATGCGCGATAAACCGCTCACTATCCATGCCACTCAAGCAACACAAGAAATTCTGAAACAACACTTGTTTAACTGGAAAATTTGGCCCGACTTTTCTGAGATCCCTAGTTTAAGAAAACCGTATATGCGCTATGAGAATATTTCCGTGGGCATGCCAGTGGAGCTAGATGAACGCAGGATCACACCGCTCCCAGCTAATCATGTAGTACCAGCAGTAGGTTTCCACCTTGATTCTGGAAAATCAAGCTTGGTTTTTACTGGCGATACCACCAGTAACGATGCCTTCTGGAAAATAGTCAACAAAATCGAGAATTTACACTACCTGATTATAGAAACCGCTTTTTGTAACAGAGAAAAGGAATTAGCTATTACATCAAAACATCTATGCGCAAGCATGCTGAGTGAGTCTCTAAATAAACTAGAACATAAGCCTAAAGTTTATATCACTCATTTAAATCCAGGAGAAGCCGATATAATTATGAACGAAGTTAAAGAATATGCTAAAAAATTTAACCCTAGTAGACTTATGAATAATCAAGTATTTGATTTATAAAAGTTATTGATACTGTTTCTCACCCTATTTAACCCGGATAACATGATGTTATGAGTACAATTAGCCCACCTAAACTTACTCAAGACAATCATTCTGACATCAGCACAAAGCTAGATTTCTCAAAAAATTTGCATGCTGTAACTAACAAGATACACGCTACAAATAATATTGACGAAATCATACTAGAAGTGAGCAAAGACATTTGCTCTTTATTTAATGTAGATCGCTTGACCATATATTCCGTCAGTGAAGATAAGAGCTGTATTATCTCTAAGGTAAAAACTGGGCTAAACTCATTCAAAGACTTAAAGCTACCTATTGCAAACCAAAGTATTGCCGGCTTTATAGCCCTAAGCAAAAAAGTAGCTAATATCAAGGATGTATACGATGAGAGAGAACTAAGAGAGCTAAGTCCACAACTACATTTTCAAAAAGAAGTAGACAAACGTACTGGTTATCGTACCAAACAAATGTTGGTAGCGCCTATATTAAGCTCTATTGATGATGAGTTACTAGGGGTGGTTCAACTCCTTAATAGCAAAACTAATGAGCCTTTTTCGCAAGCAGCTGTAGATGGGGTAAACGAGCTTTGCCAAACGCTAGCCATTGCATTTTCGCAACGTCAAAAAAATCAAAAAGCAGTTAAATCAAAGTATGACCATTTGGTCACCGATGCGGTTGTATCATCAGCAGAGCTCGACCTAGCTACACGTTCAGCACGTAGAAAAGGTATTGGACTTGAAGAAGTATTAATCGATGAGTTTCAGGTCAAACTATCTTCTCTTGGAAAAGCATTAGCCTCGTTTTTTGGGGTGGAATATGAGCCTTTCAAAGCTGAACGAATTAAACCTGCAGAGCTACTAAAGAATCTGAAGCGTGATTACGTGGCAAACAACCACTGGGTGCCAATCGACGATACGAAGGAAGGGCTAGTAATTTTGACACCCGATCCCGAAAAAATAAAATCTTCACGTATCGTCAATAATATTTTCTCTAAGCACAAGATTATTTACAAAGTCTGCCCTAATCGGGAATTCCAAGCAACCCTGGATCTGTTTTATGGCGGTACTAGCGGCTATGCCGAAGCAGATAGTGGAAATATTGATGACATGCTATCAAGCCTTGAGGATGAAGAAGCAGTTCCAGGTGTAGCAGAGGAAGTTTCAGCTGCGGCAGATAACGAATTAGTAAAACTAGTCAATAAAATTATTATTGATGCACACAAAATGGGCGTTTCTGATATTCATATCGAACCTTATCCAGGTAAAGCAAAAACACAAATTCGTTTCCGTAGGGACGGTTCGTTAATGCCTTATATTGAAATACCTGCAAGCTATCGAAATCCAATAGTAACGCGTATTAAGATTATGTGTGATATGGATATATCACAAAAAAGAAAACCACAGGATGGCAAAATAAAGTTCAGAAAATTTGGTCCCCTAGACATTGAGTTGCGGGTTGCCACCATCCCCTCAGTTGGCAGCATGGAAGATGTAGTAATGCGTATTCTGGCTGCGGGAGAGCCTATTCCACTTGATAAAATGGGCTTTACTCCACTCAACTTAAAAGAACTCAAAGCAACTATTAACAAACCCTATGGATTGTTCTTCGTATGCGGACCTACTGGTTCAGGTAAAACTACTACATTACATTCGATCTTGAAATCTCTCAATACACCTTCATCCAAAATATGGACAGCTGAAGATCCTGTTGAAATTACTCAAAGAGGCTTGCGCCAAGTACAAATGAACGTTAAGGCAGGGCTTACTTTTCCGTTAGTAATGAGATCGTTTCTTCGTGCCGACCCAGACATTATCATGGTAGGTGAAATGCGTGATAAAGAAACTACAAGTATTGGTATTGAAGCCTCATTAACAGGCCATTTGGTCTTTGCTACTCTGCATACCAATAGCGCCACGGAATCAGTCATTCGCCTGCTTGACATGGGAATGGATCCATTCAACTTTTCAGACGCATTACTGGGAATACTTGCTCAACGTTTGGCTAAGCGTTTATGCGAATGTAAGAAATCTCATGTTGCCAGCGAGCAAGAAATCAAATCGTTACTTGATGAATACTGTGAAGAGTTAAATAACATTGAGCACTTTAAAGCTGATCCTGAGGCAGCTCAAAAAGAAATCTTAGCAGACTGGAAAAAACAGTATGGTAACGATAAAGGACAAATCAAGTTATATGAGCCAAAAGGTTGTGATGCTTGTGGTGAAAGTGGCTATAAGGGCCGAGTAGGTTTACATGAATTGTTGATTGCCACCGATGCCCTAAAAAAGAACATTCAGGAACATGCACGAGTAGCTGAAATGCTAGTCACCGCACTTGGTGATGGTATGCGTACCCTGAAACAAGATGGAGTAGAAAAAGTATTATCTGGTATTACCGATATGCAACAAGTACGAACAGTGTGTATTAAATAAAATCATAATAGAAATCAAAAAACTAAGGAAGACATGAACACTATGACCACAGAAGATCTGTGGAGTCGCCTCAAAGAACTCAATCATATCGGCATTGCATTGTCGAGGGAAAAAGAAACTACCCGGCTTTTAGAAACTATTTTAGTTGCTGCAAAGAATATTACAAATGCAGACGGTGGCACAATTTACTTGATAGAAGGGGAAGGGAGTGAGCGTAGTCTTAAGTTTGAAATAATCCGTACTGATTCCCTTCATATTGCTATGGGTGGCACTACTGGCTCACCTATTCCATTTTATCCTGTAAAACTAATCTGTGAAGATGGAAGCCCCAATAACTCTATGGTAGCTGCTTACTC
>JAHELA010000119.1 GCA_024644425.1 Nitrosomonadaceae bacterium | reverse complement strand
CTGATATTCCTTATGAGCAGCTGCGAGGTATTGAAGTAACAAGACTTGGGAGACGTCATAAAGCTAAACCAGTGGTCAAATCAAAAAGTCCACGTGGCGAAACAGTATACTGGGTTGGTGCAGCAGGCGCGGTTCAGGATGCACGTAAAGATACAGATTTTCACGCAATTCAACTAAATCAAGTATCGATTACGCCACTACAAATCGACCTAACTCAATACGGACAACTAGATTCACTTAAACATTGGTTAAAATAACCAACATATATTCTAGGTAATTATATATGTTAAAGATTCAATAACTTGGGGAACATAAAGTTTGAGCATCAACCATTCAGGAATCGGCATGACTTCACAGCGTACCCGAGTACGCATGATTGATCGTCTACGTAAACAAAATATTATGGATGAAGTGGTGTTGACGGCGATGAATTCAATTCCACGTCATATTTTTGTTGAAGAAATTCTAGCAAGTCGTGCCTACGATGATGTAGCACTACCGATTAATTTTGGTCAGACCATTTCAAGTCCGTTTATTGTGGCACGCATGAGCGAGTTACTCCGTGCAGGCTCAGATCTTGGTAAGATTCTTGAAATTGGTACAGGCTGCGGCTATCAGACAGCTTTATTGGCACAATTTGCACAAGAGGTCTATTCGATGGAACGCATCGGGCCATTACTTGCCCGCACTCGCACTCGTTTGCGAGAGCTCCGTCTTAACAATGTTCGTTTGAAGCATGCAGACGGCCTCCGTGGACTACCTGAAGCAGCGCCTTTTGATGGTATCATCATGACAGGCGCAACTATGCATGTTCCTTCTACATTACTAGCACAATTGGCAATCGGTGGTAGAATGGTTTTTCCCAAAGGAAGCCAAGAGCAAAATTTGTGTGTAATTGAACGCAATTCGGATGGCTATGTCGAAGCTACTTTGGATGAAGTAAAGTTTGTGCCAATTCTGTCAGGTACTATAAAAGATTAAGTTACACAGAACAAGAGATAGAAAATGAAAGTTAGAGTATTAGAGCATGAGTGTTTGGATAGCAACAACCTTCACAAAACAGGAGCCGAGCACTTCGAACATTTGCTCTGCAACAGTAGACCTTGTTACACTTTATTGCTACAGTCCATTTTCCTCCTTCTGATCGTCGGATGTGCTTCTACTAATCGACATGCTCCAATAATAAAAAGCACCCCTCCCACTACAAGCAAGTCTATTGAAGCTACCAAATTTTATACTGTACAGAAAGGCGATACACTTTACAGTATTGCGAAGAACCATGGCATTGATTATAGGAATTTAGCAGAATGGAATAGTATAGAAAACCCAGGCGCGATAATTGTTGGGCAACAACTTAGATTATCCTCTCCCACTCTACAAGCCCAGCCATCTATATACGCACTCCCTGAACCTGCACCTGTATCAATTGCCAAGCCCATTCCTGAAACTGAGTCAACATTAACCGAGAACTCCATTTCTACAGCCCCTGCTGTTAAGTTAAAAACTAGTCCTAAAGCCCTTAAACTAGCATATTCGGAACAAGCAATATCACAGTTGAAAGAATCTGAGAAAGTACTTCAAACAGCTAAGGTTGACACAACAGCCGAGAAACATACTGAAACAGAAAATGCACTTACACCCCCTTCAATGGAAATTATTCGTGAAAATAGTGGTATAGAATGGATCTGGCCCACTGAGGGGATGATATCTAGCCGTTTTTCAGAAAGCACTAAAGGTATGGATATTTCAGGAAAAACAGGGCAGCCTGTTTTGGCTGCTGCTAAGGGTAAAGTAGTATACAGCGGCGACGGATTACGTGGTTATGGCCTGCTAATAATTATAAAACACAATAGCACCTATCTTAGCGCCTATGCCCATAACAGCAAACTTCTGGTTAAGGAAGGGCAAGCAGTATCTAAAGGACAAAAAATTGCAGAAATGGGAAATACCTCCAGCAAGCTTGTAAGACTTCACTTTGAAATCCGTAAGAATGGAAAGCCAGTAGATCCACTCAAGCATCTACCAGAACGATTGCCAGAGCACCAACCCAAAACTTCAGGGTAAATAATACTTTTATCTATCTACAATTACTCTAGTACAGAACAAACTACTTATATTTAGCAGAGCTATGTCGACTCGCTTGAAATACACTGAAGAAGAAATTTGTCAATTGATTCAGCCTTTTATGCTAAAGCCAGAAAAGACCCGTCATTGGACCATGTCTTTGAAGCACATGCGTTGATTGGGATGCCCATCTTACGCAAGTGACTGATTTATAGTCAGATAATTTGCTAGGCATCAACCGCTTTCATGGCGCTCCTATGCATAAAAATTTAGCTATTCAAGGTGTCATTGTCCCAAATTGTTTGAACGGTGGTTACAACTATTTAAACAGACTACTCAGGAACTTCGCAACCCATCTCTGCATCAGCATGCAAACATGCTAGCATACCGAATAGCTAATCGGTTGTGGACAAGATACCAAATACAACATATCCAGATAAGCCATTATTAGCACTGTGGGACCTAGAATTTTCTCAGCTCTTTACCTGTATAATTGACTAGCTTCGATGTCAATCATCTTCCTCCTCCCAATAATTCCAGGCTTTAATTTGAAATACTCATAATTTTATTTTTCTGTAAAATTTCCGAATACTTCTTATTCGGAAATTAGAGCAGATAATTATTTATTTCATCTAACCCAGAGTCAGTTCATTTATCACTAGCATTTAATATATACTTAGCCTTAAGAGCAAAAGAAAAGTATCTTTGTCATAACATAGGAGTCAAAATAATGAGTAACGCACCACATACATTACCTCCCCTGCCCTACGCAGAAGATGCGCTTGATCCCGTGATCTCAGCACGTACATTAAGTATCCACTATGGAAAACATCATAAAACTTATGTTGATAACCTAAATAAACTGATAACTGATAAAGAGCTTGCAGGACTGTCATTACAAGAAATTATGTCTACGACAGTAGGTCAAGCTAATAAAGCGGGTATTTTCAACAACGCCGCACAAATCTGGAATCATACTTTTTACTGGAACAGTCTATCTCAAAATGGCGGCGGCGAGCCCCCTTTAATTTTGAAACAAAAAATTGAAAGCTCTTTCGGCAATTTGGACTCATGCAAAAAAGAATTAGCCACCGCAGCAATGACTCAATTTGGAAGCGGATGGGCATGGCTTGTAATGAATGGTGACAAACTTGAGGTTACTAAAACTGCTAATGCGGAATCACCCTTATCCAAAGGGATAAAACCGCTTCTTGTAATTGACGTATGGGAGCATGCTTACTATCTTGATTATCAGAACCGCAGAGTAGATTATGTTAACGCAGTTATTGAAAAATTAATCAACTGGGGTTTTGCTGAAGATAATCTTGGATAATATTTTCTTAATACAACTGTGCTCAAAAATATAGAAGAACAGCTAGAGACTTTCAAGCGTGGCAGTGACGAGCTTCTCGTTGAGGAAGAACTTAAACAAAGACTTTCTACAGGTCTTCCGCTAAGAATTAAAGCTGGCTTTGACCCAACTGCTCCGGACTTACACTTGGGTCACACAGTTCTACTCAATAAAATGCGTCAGTTGCAAGATTTAGGTCACCATATTTTATTTTTGATCGGCGACTTCACAGGGATGATAGGCGATCCAAGCGGCAAGAACACTACCCGTCCTCCTCTAACCCAGAAACAAGTCGCAGAAAATGCAGAAACCTATTCCGACCAGGTATTCAAAATACTGAAATCAAATCAAACTGAAGTGGTATTTAATTCAAAATGGATGAACCAGTTAAATGCGGAACATCTGATCAAAATAGCTTCAACTCATACCGTAGCCCGTATGTTAGAACGGGACGATTTTGGAAAAAGGTACCAAAATAATCAGCCTATTGCTATTCATGAATTATTATATCCACTGATTCAGGCTTACGACTCAGTCATGCTTAATGCGGATATTGAATTAGGCGGTACGGACCAGAAGTTTAATTTGTTAGTGGGGCGTGAATTACAAAAACAGTTTGGCCAGGCACCTCAATGTATTCTGACTATGCCGCTTTTAGAGGGGCTAGATGGCATAAATAAAATGTCCAAATCTTGGAACAATTATATTGGTATAAATGAGAAAGCTGAAGAAATATTCGGTAAGATAATGTCAATCTCTGATGAATTGATGTGGCGTTATTTAGAATTACTATCTTTTGAATCTCTAATAACTATCCGAGATTGGAGACAGGAAGTAGCGCAGGGCCGTAATCCACGTGATATTAAAGTGATCTTTGCCAAGGAAATAGTGACACGTTTTCACTGCAAAAAAGATGCAGAAACAGCAGCTACCGATTTTGAAGCACGTTTCAAACATGGTGCATTACCAGAAAATATGCCAGAGATAAGTCTGCAGGGAGAAAATGATGAATTATCTATAACAAAAATTCTTAAACAAACTGGCCTCACAGCAAGTACAACAGAAGCACTCCGCATGATCGAGCAGAACGGCGTAAAATTAAATGGGGAGAAAATTAGTGACAAGAATCTAAAGATAAAACGTGGCACAAAAGCAGTTGTCCAAGTAGGAAAACGCAAATTCTCTAAAGTAATAATTCTCTGATATTTTAAATAAATATATAAATAGAAATGCTAGAAACATCTTGATCC
>JAHELA010000118.1 GCA_024644425.1 Nitrosomonadaceae bacterium | reverse complement strand
TATTTTATGGGGAGCTGTTTTGGTTTCGTTGTTTTTAATTTATGAAGTCTATCGTAGTGGTGGAGACGATTCTCAGTCGGATGCAAATGTGGAATTTGGAAATATGACAGAGATTTCAAAAGAATCTGATACTGAGGTCAAACAGGATAATGGGAGCGCTCAACTTCAATTACCTTCTACAGTAAATTCAAACAATTCTGATGCGATTGATTTATCAGGAGATGAAGATGTAGCATATCAAGAAAATAATATTACAAATCAACAAAATACTGCTCAAATAGTAACTCCCCATAAGCCAGTAAATGATGATGAAAGTATTATCCATTTTGTTTTTAATGAAGAATCGTGGGTTGAAGTTAAAGACGCAACAGGAAAGAGGATTTTTTCACAGATTAGTCCTGGGAACACTGAGAAAATGTTATATGGTAAGCGCCCATTTTCTTTAACGATCGGAAATGCTGCAAATGTAAGGCTAGTTTACAATAGTAAGCCGGTGGACTTGACACCGTACACTAGTAAACATGGGGGAGTGGCGCGATTGTCACTCGAATAGAATTTTTAGGTATATAAAACTTTAGTAATCAACATGACTACATCACACAGCAATATTAAAAAGAATCGCAGTAGTGTCGGCGTTCAAATAGGACAAGTTTGTATTGGAGGAGGTGCGCCTGTAGTAGTACAGTCTATGACCAATACTGATACTGAAGACATATCGGCAACTGTGCAACAAATAGCTCATTTAGCACGCGCGGGCTCAGAGTTAGTACGTATAACAGTCAATACTGCTGAAGCAGCAAAAGTTGTGTCAACTATCCGAGCACACCTTGACGATACAAACTGTCATGTACCGTTAGTAGGTGATTTTCATTTTAATGGCCATAAACTTTTGACTGAGTATCCAGATTGTGCACAGGCATTGGCCAAATACCGAATTAACCCTGGGAATGTAGGCCATGGTAAAAAACGAGATGAGCAGTTTGCTACCATGATTGAAACTGCCTGTAAGTACAATAAACCAGTACGAATTGGTGTCAACTGGGGAAGCCTGGATCCTGAGCTGTTGATTCGCATAATGGACAAGAATGCGGAGTCCTCAAATCCAAAAGATGCGGGATATGTCATGCGTGAGGCTTTAATAACATCAGCTTTAGAAAGTGCTGCTAAGGCAGAAGAAATAGGATTGCGTCGTGATCAGATTATTTTGTCTTGTAAAGTAAGTGGTGTACAGGATTTGATAGCAGTTTATCGAGATTTAGCAGCATGCTGCAATTATGCATTGCACCTTGGGTTAACCGAAGCAGGTATGGGCTCGAAAGGAATTGTTGCGTCAACCGCAGCGTTGTCTGTTTTATTGCAAGAAGGTATCGGTGACACAATCCGCATATCACTAACGCCTGAGCCAGGTGGTGATCGTGCCCGTGAGGTGTTAGTAGCACAAGAGATTCTGCAGACCATGGGGTTACGTGCATTTGCGCCACTAGTGGCTGCATGCCCTGGTTGTGGGAGAACCACTAGCACTTATTTTCAGGAGCTCGCAGAAAATATACAGAGTTATGTACGTGACCAGATGTTGGTGTGGCGAGACCAGTATGATGGGGTAGAGAATATGACGCTGGCAGTGATGGGTTGTGTGGTTAATGGCCCTGGTGAGAGTAAGCATGCCAATATTGGTATTAGCTTACCAGGTTCAGGAGAGAGGCCGGTTGCGCCTGTATACGTGGATGGTCAGAAGTCTGTTACTTTAAAAGGTGACAATATAGCTGGTGAATTTCGCGAGATAGTTGATAAATATGTGAAGACAAAGTACTCAAAGAAAGTAGCTAATGGCTAAAAATATTCAGGCCGTTCGTGGAATGAACGATATCTTGCCTGACGATGAACATATCTGGGAATTTTTTGAGCAGACTGTGCGACAGTGGATGGTGGTCTGTGGTTATCGAAATATTCGTATGCCGATTGTAGAACATACTAACTTATTTGTTCGTTCTATTGGTGAGGTGACTGATATCGTTGAGAAAGAAATGTATACATTTACCGATCGTCTCAATGGGGATAGTTTAACACTGAGGCCTGAAGGTACTGCCCCTTGCGTGCGCGCAGTGTTAGAACACAACTTACTGTATACAGGACCACAAAGACTATACTATTCGGGCCCAATGTTCCGGCATGAGCGTCCACAGAGAGGACGGTATCGCCAATTTCATCAGGTTGGTGTTGAGGCGTTAGGGTTTTCTGGGCCAGATATTGATGCTGAGTTAATTGTAATATGTGCAGGATTATGGAAAAAGTTAGGTATTTCTGATGTTTGTCTTGAAATTAGTACGCTTGGTAGTATTGAGGCGCGTACTGTACACAGATCTAAGTTAATCGAGTTTTTAGAGAAACACCTGGAAATTCTTGATGAAGATTCTCGCAGGAGAATATACAGTAATCCATTACGGATACTTGATAGCAAAAATCCTGAAATACAGCAACTTATTGGTGATGCTCCAGGAATTCTAGATTACTTGGACAATAACTCACTTAAACATTTTGAAAAATTTCAGAAAATGCTTCTTGATCAGGGAATTAGCTATAAAATTAATCCTCGTTTGGTAAGAGGATTGGATTACTATAATCATACAGTATTTGAGTGGGTTACCGATAAGCTTGGCGCGCAGGGTACGATATGTGCTGGGGGTCGGTATGATGAATTAGTAGAACATATTGGTGGAAAGCCGACGCCAGCATGTGGTTTTGCTATGGGTGTGGAACGTTTGTTAGCGTTGATAGTCAAAAGCAAAAAAGAAATACCAAGTCATGTTCCAGATGTCTATCTGATTCATCAGGGTGAAGCTACAGATAGATTTGTCTGGACAACTGTAAGTTATTTACGTGACCAGGGAATCAAAGTTATCTTACATTGTGGTGGTGGTAGCTTTAAGGTACAAATGAGAAAAGCTGATGCAAGCGGCGCACGCTTTGCTGTAATTATTGGAGATGATGAGGTAAACGCGGGATTAATTAGTGTTAAGCCTTTGCGTGAGAAAGCAAAACAAGTAAAAATAGAACTAACTGAAGTAGGGAAGCTAATAAAAAATTTTGGAGCAAGGAATGCATTTCAATCTAGTTAGGAAAGAAGATGGCAACATATGATCTAGAGGAACAGGAAAAAATAGATGGTTTGAAATCCTGGTGGGAAGTCTATGGTACCCTGACAATTGTAATACTGGCAACTTTTATAGCTGGTATATTTGGTACACAGACGTGGAAGTACTATCAGAAACAACAGACCGAACAAGCAGCAAAGTTATATATTTCTTTACAAGAAATTGAGGCTAGCGGAGATTACAAGAAAATTGAAGATGCTGCTAATCTACTAATGGAGGGTTTTCCCAGCAGTGGTTTTGCATCACGTGCTGCTTTAATTTCAGCGCGAGCTAGTGTAGATAGTAATGATGTGCAAAATGCTAGGAACAAGTTAGAGTGGCTGTTGGCAAATAGTGAAGAAGTTGAATTAAAGGATCTTGCGCGGCTTAGGTTGGCTGGTTTATTGTTGGATGAAAAGAAATATAATGAAGCAATCAAATTATTGGAAAGTGAGCATAGTGAATCTTTTGCCGGTCTTTATGAAGATTTAAAAGGTGACGTCTTTGTTGCAAAGGGAAGTTTTTCAGAGGCGCGTTCTGCATATAAAATGGCGATGGATAATATTGATAAAAATGTTACTCACTATAAAATTGTACAAATGAAACTTGATGCTCTGATAGAAGAGAAGTAATGCACATAAATAAACATTTATTCAATGTTGTAAACAATATCTCGCGGCACTTTTTTTTAGTGATGTCTTTGTTCATGTTTGTCGGGTGTGCGAGTGTTGCTGATTTGTTTGGTAACAATGACATAACTGACTCCGAGCCGACCACGCAATCCAATAGTGACTTGATTGAAAAAGAAAATAGCAGTGATTCAGAATCAGCTACTCAGTACAGTAGTAATTTATTTGGTAACGATAAGAAAATTTTTTCACAGTCAACCACCCAATCAAGCAGTGAGGATTTAACAACTGACTTGGATCAAGATACGCCGTCCGATAGCGATGGTGAAAGTAACAAGAAGGATAAAGAAACCGAATCCGAGGAGGTCGCTAGTGTACCCCCATTATGGGAGAACAGTGTTGGTGATGATGTGTCTTTAACTGATGATTTTTCAGCACGGGATGCTGTTGATGATTTAATCAGCCTTTCCTATCCAATCGGAACGAGTGTAACTGTTACCACGGCGCTGGTTCCGGGATTTAATAATGATGCTATTTTTGCAGCATCTCCTGGAGGGCAGCTTACGCGTTTTGATCCTGTGACAGGAGAGGAAGTGTGGAGCGTGGATACTGAGCATAGATTGTCTGGTGGTGTAGGAGTGAGCGAGGAAATCGTTTTAGTAGGAACTTTTAAGGGGGAAGTTCTAGCGTATGATTATAAGGGAAATTTACTGTGGGAAGCACAGGTAACCAGCGAGGTACTGAGCCCACCACAAATAGAAAAAGGTATAGCAGTAGTTCGCACTGGAGAGGGTAGAATTTTTGGTTTAGATGCTTTGAGCGGAAAACGTATATGGGTATACCAAGGTTCTACCCCCTCCCTGACTGTAAGAAGTTTTGCTGGAGTGCTTGTTAAAGGAGGTGCAGTATTTGCTGGGTTTGCTGGTGGAAAGCTGGTGGCAATACAATTATCAAATGGCAAAGTTGGCTGGGAAGTTGCTGTAGCAAAGGCGCGTGGTGTGACAGAACTTGAGCGTATTA
>JAHELA010000117.1:1417-4828 GCA_024644425.1 Nitrosomonadaceae bacterium | reverse complement strand
TTATAGAAATGTAAGAAAATATTCAAAATATTCTGGAGGAAAGATGGCTGATATTACATCAATGTTAGGAAATGAAGCTGATGAGCTTTTACGCCATGTTTGTAAATGTATACCAAAGACTGGGCTATATATACCTGGACCAGACTTTGTTGATCGAATAATGACAACAAGTGATAGAAAACCAGGCGTATTACGTAATCTTCAAACAATATACAATCACGGGCGATTGTCAGGTAGTGGCTATTTGTCAATGTTGCCTGTAGATCAGGGTGTAGAACATTCAGCAGGAGCATCATTTGCACCAAACCCGATGTTTTTTGACCCAGAGAATATTACAAGACTTGCTATTGAGGGAGGATGTAATGCAGTAGCATCTACTTTAGGTGTACTGGGAATAGTAGCACGACGTTATGCTCACAAAATTCCTTTCATCCTTAAAATCAATCATAACGAACTTTTGACTTTTCCAAATAAGTACGATCAGACTTTATTTGCTAGTGTGGATCAAGCTTTTGATATGGGAGCTTGTGCGGTTGGTGCAACAGTTTTTTTTGGCTCGGAGGAATCACGTCGTCAGATTCAAGAAGTTTCTGAAGCATTCGCATATGCACACGAACTTGGAATGGTGACAATTCTGTGGGCTTATACTCGGAACTCAGCGTTCAAGACTTCTGAAAAAGATTACCATGTAAGTGCCGATTTGACTGGTCAGGCTAACCACCTTGCTGTGACTATTGGAGCAGATATTGTCAAACAGAAAATGGCTGAAAACAATGGAGGTTATAATGCGATCAAGTTTGGCAAAACTAATCCTAAGGTTTACAGTGAGCTTGCCACCGACCATCCAATTGACCTAGTGCGTTACCAGGTAGCAAATTGTTATATGGGTCGAGTCGGCATGATCAATTCGGGCGGTGAATCAGGTAAGGACGATCTTCACCAGGCAGTTCGCACGGCAGTGATCAACAAGCGTGCAGGTGGGATGGGGTTAATTTCTGGACGTAAGGCTTTTCAGAAACCATTTGCTGAAGGTATAAAATTGTTACATGCAATTCAAGACGTGTATTTATCAAATGAAATCACGGTAGCCTGAGATTATTCTAGAACATAGCTAATTTCTAAAATTTTATTTATGCAATTTTATGTCTAATATGACTCGGAAGTTGATAAATGGTTACTACTTTACTTAATCTTCTTTGGGGCTAGAATGAAATCTATTGAATTTCTAGGATGTAATTAAGAAGCTGTTTGTTTTTCTATTGTGCTGCCATATTTCTTCCTAAATTTTTCAACTCGACCAGCCGTATCAACAATTTTCTGTTTCCCAGTATAGAATGGATGGCAAACGGAACATACTTCAATATGAAGAGGTTTGTCCATGGTAGAGCGGGTTTGGAACGTGTTACCGCAACTACACGTCACAGTAATTTCCTGGTAGTTTGGATGAATTTCTGCTTTCATTACTTATATCCTTATCCTTGTTGCTTCCCTGTGGGTCTATAAATGTAAGGCAGTGCATTATCCTTTAATATGGAATAGGTTGCAACTATGAGCAGAGTTAATGTTATTATAGTTTTGAGGACTTCCTAATAATCCAATTATGCCTAAAGGATCTATATATAAAGAGTATTGGGTGGAGAAGTGGTTATGGCTAATCGAAAGAGAAATCATTATTTTCAAAATACATTTTTTTTAGTAGTGATCTTATCCTCTTCGCATTGAATCGAAAAAATCTCCGTTGTTTTTTGTAGCTTTGATTTTGTCTAGCAGGAACTCCATTGCTTCCACATCATCCATAGGGTAGAGTAATTTACGTAGCACCCAAATTTTTTGTAATACGTCAGGTTTGATGAGTAATTCCTCTTTTCGTGTACCCGATCTGTTGACATTAATTGCAGGATAGGTGCGCTTTTCTGCCATGCGTCTATCAAGATGTATTTCCATGTTACCAGTACCTTTGAATTCCTCATATATCACATCATCCATGCGTGAGCCAGTATCAACTAGTGCGGTGGCAATGATAGTTAAGGAGCCCCCTTCTTCTATATTGCGTGCGGCGCCAAAGAATCGCTTAGGGCGTTGTAGAGCATTTGCGTCAACCCCGCCAGTAAGGACTTTTCCCGAAGCTGGAATTACAGTGTTATAAGCACGGGCTAAGCGTGTTATCGAATCCAATAGTATTACCACATCTTTTTTGTGTTCTACTAAGCGCTTAGCTTTTTCTATAACCATATCTGCTACTTGCACATGGCGTACAGCTGGTTCATCAAATGTAGATGAAACAACTTCTCCTCTAACAGAGCGGATCATCTCAGTTACTTCTTCAGGCCGTTCATCAATTAGTAGAACCATAAGGATAACATCAGGATAATTTGAAGCGATGGCATGTGCAATATGTTGTAGCATTACAGTTTTTCCAGACTTAGGGCTTGATACAAGTAAACCACGCTGCCCCATCCCAATAGGCGCAATTAGGTCAATAATTCGGCTAGTGACGTTTTCCTCGGCCTTAATATCACGTTCAAGGAGAAGTCGTGTTGTAGGGAATAGTGGGGTAAGGTTTTCAAACAGGATTTTGTGCTTAGAGTTTTCTGGTGATTCATTGTTAACTTTGTCCACCTTTACTAGTGCAAAGTAGCGTTCACCATCCTTCGGGGTGCGGATTTCGCCGTCTATCGAATCTCCTGTGTGTAAATTGAAGCGCCTAATTTGGCTTGGGGAAACATAAATATCATCGGGCCCAGCCAAATAGGAGGTATCAGGCGATCTTAGAAAACCGAAACCATCTTGTAACACCTCTAAGGTTCCCTCCCCAAAAATACTTTCTCCTTTACGTGCTTGGTTTTTCAATAAAGCAAAAATTAGATCCTGTTTCCGCAATCGGTTGGCACCATCGATCTGGTTTGTAATAGCCATTTCTATTAATTCGGTTACATGAAGGTTCTTAAGGTCGGATAAATGCATTTGCGGTACTCAAGGTAAAGAAAACGTAGGGTGTAAAAAACTGTTTGTATGGTATGTAGTGCGTTAGGGAGTATTGGAAGGCGATGGGGTTATAGATAGTACAAGAAGTAAAAGCGGTTAAAAAAATTTACTCCGCTTCATAAATACTTGGTCATAAGGTTAGCGGATTTAGATATGGCTGTCAATAAATGCAGTTAATTGTGCTTTAGATAAAGCGCCAACTTTAGTGGCCTCTATATTACCGTTTTTAAAAAGCATAAGTGTAGGGATACCCCGAATGCCATATTTAGGTGGCGTTGCCTGATTTTCATCAACATTTAGCTTAGTTACTTTGAGCCGTCCATCATATTCTACAGCGACTTCAGTCAGAATAGGTGCGATCATCTTGCATGGGCCACACCATTCTGCCCAGTAATCTACTAGTACAGGTATGGTTGACTGCAATAC
>JAHELA010000117.1:0-1317 GCA_024644425.1 Nitrosomonadaceae bacterium | reverse complement strand
AGTTCTTCCCCTGGTCTGTTAGACACTGATCATCATGAAATCGAGATTACTGTGGAGGAAGGTAGCCGATTCCAATTACAGACACAATCTTATCAACGATTGTATAACATGAAAAAAGGCTCATCACAAACTATGAAGGTAAGGCTTGCTGCTAATAGTGCCTTTTGTTATGTTCCACATCCAGTTGTTCCGCAGGAGAATTCCATATTTAGGAATCACTCTATCATTCATTTAGAAAGGAATTGTGAATTAATTTTAAGTGAAATCATAACTTGTGGTAGAAAGAATTCTGAATTTATTTCTCCAGGCAGAGAAATATCTGGTGAAATATTTAGGTTTACTTTCTTCCAAAATATGACTGAGATTTATATAAATAATAATTTAATTCTAAAAGATAAGATAATATTAGAACCTCAGGTAAAGCCCATAAATACAGTCATTCAGTTAGAAGCGTATACACATCAAGCTACTTTTATATATTTAAATACAGACAGAGGTAGTGTTGCTCATGAGTTCATAGCCAAGATTATAGAAATTATGGAAAATGAAGAGAATATTTCTTTTGGAGTTTCTGAAATGCATGTAAACGGATTTGTGCTACGCGTATTAGGAAACGGTGGAGAGCAGTTATTTAATTGTTTTCAACAAATACAGAATTTTTTGTGGGATAAAAAAGAGGTAGCTTCTGTTAAGAAGAAAGAAAATATTTTAACTATTTAAATGCAAGTTTCTTGAAAAAAAGTTACCAGCACCAAATAATTAAAATTGAGGATATGTTTTTAAGGGGCAGTAATTAGTTATTACCAATTTGATCGGATCATTACTTTTAAGCTGGGTGTAGATTTATATTGGTGGTACTACTATTTTTTGCTCAGTCTCATGCACTTGCTTCTGTGACTGTAACTGAGTATAGTCATCGACACAAACAACTATGTAAGAATTATACAGGCTTCCTAATTAAGTATATGTAATATAGTGTGTTTTCTGTTAGAATTATAATGTAATATATAGAAATCAGTTGAGCTTCATAGCTATTAATTTTTGTTATTTAACTTATATGTTAGTGTAATTCTTCTTTTTAGAAGAGCAATTTTAATTTCTATAAGCTTCAACTTCAAGGGAAAGTTTAATATTATCGCCCACACCTGGTAGTGCATAATTCATGCCAAAATCTGATCGCTTCATATTTGCAGTAGCATCAATTCCGCACATGTCTTTTTGATTCATAGGGTTCTTGCCGCACTTAAATGCTGTGATAGTAAGTATTACTTGCTTGGTGACGCCAAGTAAAGTAAGGTTTCCTTCAACTTTAGTAGG
>JAHELA010000116.1 GCA_024644425.1 Nitrosomonadaceae bacterium | reverse complement strand
TTCTCGATGTGATAGTGAATATCAACCGACAATTTACCTTTTTCAATAATATAACCAACATATTTTCCGGAATAAGGACTAAATGTCGGCAAATCAATGCTGTTTGCTTTTGCTGCAATATCAAGGTAGATCACTTTTCCAAATGGATCAATTTTTCCAGAAATTTTAAGTGGCGCCGATTTATCTACTGCGCCACTAATATCAATTTCCCCGCGTTTATTTGGCATTAAAGGGCCAATTCGACCTGTAACTCCCGTTAGATTAGCACGATAGTTTGGTTGAATGAACTGATCATTAAAATTGATATCACCATCCTTTAATACGATCTGGTTAATGTAAATCGGAGTAGTTTTTTCCTCCTGTAGTTTCTCTGTAGTATTTTTTTCAGTTGCAGTTTTAGAAGATGTTGTCGTATTTATTTCTTCATCCTGCCTAACAATATTCTTAAGATTAATCTCTCCTTTTGATGAAATTAAAACTTTTGCAAAGAAATTATTAACTTGAACGGAAGCAATATCAATTCGAAAAGGCTCATTTACAAAATTAATACCCTCAATATCAAATTTTTTCCAACGTAAAAGGTCCGCAGCACTTACTTTGTCAAAAATATTAAAATTAGAAAAACCACTCTTACCATTTAATGCTATATTCAAAGGATCCCCATCCGCTTTTACCTCTCCTTCAAAAGACGCTTCACCACTAGTCAGTAATACATTAAATTGATCCGCTACCCACCCCTGTAGCGATACAAGATCAATATCTTTTGCATCAATAGCGAGGTCAAATGCTAGAGGCGCCCAGGACAAAGTACCATTTGTGTCAAGATAACCATGTTCATTTACTGTGGCTTCTAATGCTAATTGTAAAGGTTCATTACCTGCTAAATTGATATTATCAATGGTTAAATTAAGAGGATCTACCACCATTGGCGTCACTTGTTTAAGTGTAAGATCTTCAAAACTTAAAGATGCATTTACAATTTTTAAATTAGAAATCCTTGCTTTCCATGTACTGTCTCCTTGTTCTTCTACATAAGTGCTCTCTGTTGTTAAATTACCCTCGGTAAGACTCACATCATCCGCCTTCATGGGCTCTGCCACTTCGTTGGTCTCTTCAACCTCATCAGGTATTGGTGTAAATAACTTTGTTAGATTAAGCTGTCCATCTGTTTCTCTAGTTATGGAAGCCTGAATCTCATTAAACTTTACCACTCCTAATTCAACATTTTTTTGTCTGGAATCAACTATTATCTTGTTCACACTCAGTTTTGGGAAACTTAATACGGATTCTATATCATCATTCTGTATCAATACTGCGTTAGACAGAATCAATGCCATTTGTGCTGGATTTTCTCCACTTAAGTCAATTTCAGTTAGTATGACATCTAGTTGATTGAATTTAACTTTATGTGGAGTTTTCATGATTCTATTGTCAAGTTCAAACTCTCTAAGTGAGGTATTCCCAGACAAAACCATGCTAGTTAATTGATTAGCTTCCTGTGTATAGGTTAACTTTAAGTCACTATCTAAATACCCTGAAAGCAAGCTTATTCCAAGCGGAACAGGAGAATACTCATCTATATGAATTAGATTAACATCCTTAAGTTTAAGCTCTAAAATTGCCTCACGCTTTCCTAAAAAAGGCCGTAACTTGCCATGGAGCACAATGGGGGCACCATTTACTTTGGCATTAAAGTATGGCTCGATCCATGTTTTTAGATCACTTTCAAAATTGGAAACAAATGGAATACCAAGATTGATTTCTGTTAACCTTTGATGACTATTCTTGAGTTGGTCAACAAACTCGAAAGAACCGCCTTCAATAACAATGTTACTAACTGAAAATAATGTTTTGCTATCATCCTTTGACTCGCTTTTATCTCCTGGCTGCTTCGTAAATTCTTCAATCAAATCGGTAATATTAAAGCGGTTTTTATCTTCACGAACCAAGTGTAGCATTGGTTTCTTTATTTTTATTGAGCTTACTACTGGCGTTCGATGAGTAATTGATGCAAAACTAAGATTGGCATATAACTCACCAACAGAAAATACAGCCTTATCAGAATCTTTACCCGCTCCCTTTTCTCCTACCTTAAAACCATGAACGATAAGTTCAAGTGTATACGGCTGAATGTCTATAGACTGGACCGACACAGGTCGATGCATCATTTCTGATAACGTTGTTTCAAGCTTATTTTTTGCATAACCAGGAAGCCAAAAATACCCAAGTAACCCAAAAAGAATGACGATAATGATGAGAACACCGACACTTATCCTTAATCGCTTTTTGTTTATGAATCGCCAGGAAAATTTTATCTTAGCCATATACACATTTATTCAATAAAGATACTCAAATGTTACCTAAAAAATGGTTAGCATAAAAAACATGATTATTTTATTATGACCGAATATACGCCCAGCAAGAATAAGGGTCAACGCAACAATAGAAAAATGTCAGACCAAAATCTTAGACCAATAGTTTCTAAGTTAACTTAACGAAAAATCTATTCAGATAAGAAAATCAGGGAAATAATTTTTTATGATGCTTGAAATTTACAAAATATAAAATATAACGCAATTAAGCTGTAATGTCCTAACCTAGATAAAAATAAATAATTAAATTTTTTCACGTCAACATATACATAGTTGATCTTCGATTTAGTAATAATTAGCTTTTTAACTTAAACTTGCCGAAATTGAGAGCAATGCTCCATAATGCATTTGTTTATGCTCACGTAACAATATCAGCAAAAGAGGTGATTATAATAATATTTTATTATAAGTAACGTATGCTAATTTCGTTTACATAAAAGGTGAAGCGATCGGCAGTGTTTATTTAAATTGTGAATACTACAGTTAATAACTAATATGTGCTTCCTCAAGTTTTAGAATGATGAGACGTTACATTCTTGTAGACGAATTACATCTACGCTACTACTAATATTTACCTAATCATGCTTGTAGTTAATATCAGTTCTCCCAGTAACAAATATTTACAGATATTTACCCAAGAAAGGGATATTTCTTCTTTATGAAAAGTATATATTTGGTTGCTGGGGCTCGTCCAAACTTTATGAAGATCGCGCCAATCGTACGTGCTTTAAAGGCACATGGTGGTTTGTCATTCAAAATAATTCATACTGGACAGCACTACGACCATGAAATGAATAATGTTTTTTTTGAGGAACTAGGCATTCCTGAACCAGATGTAAATATGTTTGCTGGTGGTGGTAGCCACTCTGAGCAAACCAGCAAAATTATGGTGGCCTTCGAGGAACTCTGTCAACATAAACGGCCTGATGCAGTTCTGGTGGTGGGTGATGTAAATTCCACATTGGCCTGCTCGATTGTGTCAAAAAAGCTTAACATCCCCGTAGCGCATGTAGAGGCTGGTCTACGTAGTGGTGACATGAATATGCCAGAAGAGATTAACCGTCTAGTTACCGATAGTATTTCAGATTGGTTCTTTGTAACTGAGCCAAGCGGAATTGAGCATTTAAAACGTGAGGGGAAATCAGATACAGGAGTTCATTATGTCGGACATGTTATGGTTGACAATTTACTATTTCAAGAAAAAAAATTAGCCGATACCGATACCTCAGATTTTGAAACAAACAACTTTAAAATAGCTCATGTAGCACATGACAAAAAATACGGAGTAATCACACTACACAGACCAAGTAATGTAGATAATGTTGAGGTGATGACGCGTATTAGTAAAGCACTAAGAGAAATAGCAAATGAACTACCGCTGATTTTCCCAGTGCACCCACGCACCCAAGCAAATCTAGAAAAATTCAATATAAATCTAGGGCCAAATATTACGATAGCTGGCCCCCAGGCCTATATGGCTTTCCTAAACTTATGGAAAGACGCTGCCGTGGTACTTACCGATAGCGGCGGTTTACAAGAAGAAACCACGGCTCTAGGAGTACCGTGCATCACCATCCGTGAAAACACTGAAAGACCGATCACTGTGGAAGAAGGTTCTAACGTTCTAGTAGGCACAGATCCCATAAAAATCATCGCCGAAGTGCGCAAGATACTGAATGGAAAAGGTAAACAAGGGTGTAGGCCAAATATGTGGGATGGTAAAGCAGCGGAGCGAATTGTAAAAGTACTTGCGAAAGACTTAGACATGATTGATTGAAGATATAAAGAGATATTAGACGCTGTATTAAGCACTACATAGGATCAAATTCAGGTTATGGATATAAAACCACTTTACTCATTTCGGAAACTTCCATGCATATATTGATGCCTGTTATCCTCTGTGGCGGCTCTGGAACACGACTCTGGCCACTTTCGCGTGAGCAATATCCAAAACAACTTTTGCCGCTTCTAAATACAGATGATTCTCTGTTACAAACTACAGTTCGTCGTATGGAAGGACTTAAAGGCGTTCGGCTTGAAACAACAATGGTAGTTTGTAATGAAGAACACCGTTTTGTAATCGCTGAGCAACTTCGAGTAATGAATAAAACAGCCTCAATTTTACTTGAGCCTGCTGGACGTAACACAGCTCCAGCATTAACGCTTGCTGCATTAGCTGCGACCCAAGGAGGGGATGATCCAATACTTTTAGTAATGCCTGCAGATCACGTTATTATGGATACAACTAGTTTCCACTCTGTGGTGCACAAAAGTATAAAACTTGCAGCAGAAGGAGCAATAATTACCTTTGGTGTCACACCAGATTCACCTGAAACAGGTTATGGTTATATCCAATCTGGTAAAAAATCAAGTATGGATGATGGGTTTTTTCACATCGAACGTTTTGTCGAGAAACCAGATTTTGAAACTGCACAATCTTATCTAGATGATGGCTCTTATCTATGGAACAGCGGTTTGTTTATGATGCGCGCTTCGGTTT